>JBCBHT010000004.1:0-41512 GCA_038525335.1 Cyanobacteria bacterium J06621_15
TATGGCTTTAGCCTAACGCACCGAAACCTAGATAGGATGGTGCGTTGCGCTACGCGACAACACACCCTACGTGTTTTTCAATAATCAAATAGTAATCCTATACCATGATTTATAATAGTTCTGTTTTTTAGGTGCATATAATGATTAAAATGAATTTGCAATACTATTTTTTATTAAAATTGAATACCTAATTTGAGTTTGATTAGAAATACGTATGGTGACATAAATAAAACGAATCCAGCACCATTGTAATCATCATCTTTAAAGCTATAAATTTTGAATAAGCTAGAATTAGTTTTTGTAACTGCTCTAATTTGCTGTTAAATACTTTGAGAAATAATCAAATAAAAAATAATGAATACACAAACAGAAAACAATAATTTTTTGGATGATTTGGGGAAAGTCGCCCAGGTTCGTGCGGAAGTATCTGCGTCTTTGGATAAAATTGTAGAGACGATACATAAAGCAGAAAAAGATTCGGAAGAAATCTCTGGTAAACTAAGTTTAGAAAGAGATATCGAAGATATTAAGGTAGCTAGCAAAAATCTCCGCGAAGGTGTATTTCGCTTGTTAGTTTTAGGAGATATGAAGCGCGGTAAAAGTACTTTTCTTAATGCTTTAATTGGTGAAAGATTATTACCGAGCGATGTTAATCCCTGTACTGCTGTTTTAACTATTTTGCGTTACGGAGCCGAAAAGACGGTAACGGTTCATTTTAACGATGGTAAAAGTCCTCAAAAGTTAGATTTTGATGCTTTTAAACATAAGTATACTATCGACCCAGCGGAAGCGAAAAAATTAGAGGAAGAGAAAAAACCAGCGTTTCCCGATGTTAGTCATGCTGTGGTTGAATATCCTCTACCTTTATTAGAAAAAGGAATAGAAATTATCGATAGTCCTGGTTTAAACGATACGGAAGCTAGGAATGAATTATCTTTGGGTTACGTTAATAATTGTCACGCAATTTTATTTGTAATGCGAGCTTCTCAACCCTGTACTTTGGGAGAACGTCGCTATTTAGAAAATTATATAAAAGATAGAGGTTTATCTGTTTTCTTTTTAATTAATGCTTGGGACCAGGTAAAGGAAGCTTTAATCGACCCGGATGACGAGGAAGAATTACGGGAAGCTGAGATAAGATTACACAAAGTATTTAAAGCAAACCTGGCTGAATATTGCGTTGTTGACGGACATGATATTTACGACGAAAGAGTATTTGCAATATCATCAATTCAAGCTTTACGGAAACGCTTAAAAAATCCTACTGCTGATTTAGCTGGAACTGGTTTTACCGAATTTATGGAAGCGTTAAATATATTTTTAACCAGAGAAAGAGCGGTTGCAGAATTACGTCAGGTAAGAACTTTAGCAAGACAAGCTTGTAGTCATACAAAGGAAGCAATTGAAAGAAGAATTCCGCTGTTAGAGCAAGATGTAAATCAGCTTCGGGAAAAAATTGATTCTGTAGAACCCGAATTTGAGAAACTTAAAGGTATTGGTGATGAATTTCAGCAGGAAATTAGAAACACTCGGGATAATCAAGCAAGAAGCGTTTCTGATTCTTTCCGTAGCTATATTTTAAATTTAGGTAATACTTTTGAAACTGATTTTTTACGCTATCAGCCAGAATTGAATTTATTAGATTTTCTCAATGCTGGTAAAAGAGAAGCTTTCAATACTGCACTTCAAAAAGCCTTTGAACAGTATATCACCGATAAACTTTCTGCTTGGAGTCTAACTGCTGAAGCTGATATTAAAGCTGCTTTTAAAGAACTTTCTCAAAGTGCTGCAAAATACGGTGCTTCTTATAATCAAGTCACCGATAGCATAACTCAAAAGCTAACCGGAGAGAAAGTCAAAATCAATTCTGACAGCAATACAGAGGAAGACAACTCTCCCACTTGGGCAAAATGGGCTATGGGTTTATTATCTTTATCTAGAGGTAATTTAGCTGGTTTTGCAATGGCTGGTGCTGGTTTTGATTGGAAAAACATTTTACTAAATTATTTTACGGTTATTGGGATTGCTGGGATAATCGGTATTTTTAATCCAATTGGTTTTGCTTTATTAGGTTTGGGTGTAGGAGTTTTACAAGCTGATGGAGCAAGAAAGGAATTAGTTAAAACAGCGAAAAAGGAATTAGTTAAATATTTACCGCAAGTAGCGCAAGAGCAGTCTGTGAATGTTTATAATGCAATCAAAGAATGTTTTGATACTTACGAGAAAGAAGTAATTCAAAGAATCCAGGATGATATTACCGCTAGAAAATCAGAATTGGATAATTTATTGAAGCAAAAAGAAAGTCGTGAAATTAATCGCGATGAGGAATTAAAGCGATTTGAGGTTTTAGAGAAAGATATTTTTGCAGAGTTGCAGAATGTCGAATCGGCTTATAGTAATTTACTGTCCTATTACGGATAATTTAGTTTATCCACAAATCCCTTGTGTAGAGACGTAATATATTACGTCTCCACATTTACCGAAACAGCGATACTATCTCCACATTTACCGCACTAGCAATGATTTAAAATAATACATATTAGAGACGCAGCATCAGAAACGCAGCATCGGAGACGTAATATATTACGTCTCTACATCAGTATTAATATCAATAATAATTTTTATTTAAACAAATAATTATGTCGCAAAATCAAATTTATCAACTTGTAGAAACTCTCAAATCTACAGCGAAATCATTAAATTTAGAATCAACTTCTCAAGTATATCGAGATATAGAAGCTATTTCCCATCATCTTATAAATCCAAACTTCCGGATTGCGGTTTTTGGTCCATTTAATCATGGTAAATCAACTTTAATTAATGCTCTATTAGGAAACAATACTTTACCAATTGATTTGATTCCCACTACTGGTGCTGCAATTACTGTTAAATATGGTGATGAATTAGAAACTCGGATTAATTTTGTAGATGGAAAACAAATTCATCGTAGTGGAACCGATATTTTAAAGGAATTTGCTATCCTCGACGACGATAGAAGGATGCGAAATGATGTTTTATCTGTAGAAGTTTTGTCTCCCCATCCGTTTTTAAAAACCGGTGTGGAATTTCTCGATTTACCGGGAACTAATGATAGAGAAGAACAAAATGCTTTAGTTAAAGAACAATTATTAAGCGCCGATTTAGTAGTACAATTACTCGACGCTCGTAAATTAATGACTTTGGAAGAGCGAGAAAATTTACGCGATTGGTTATTAGATAGAGGAATCGAAACTGTTATTTTCGTAGCTAATTTTCTAAATTTACTCGAACCCGAAGAACAAAAACAAGTCCAAAGTCGGTTACGGTTTGTTGCTGAAAGTTTTCGTTCTAAATTACCTCCAGGATTCAGTAATTTATATCGAGTTGATGCTTTACCAGCTTTACGAGCAAGATTGAAAGGTGATGTTTCAGCCGCGAATACCAGCGGTTTAGTTGCTTTTGAAGCTGCTTTGCAAAATATTGCTGCGACTTTAAAAAAAGATGTTGAAACTGTTTCTTCTCCAAGAATTGGATCTATAGCATCTCAGGTACAAAAAAATTTAAAAGCGAAGATTACACCTTTATTAAAAGATATTAAAGAGTTTGATGATAAAAATAAAGCTAAAAGCGAAATTAAAATCAAAGCAGAGACTTTAATAAAAAAAGGTTTTGCTCAAAGTTTATCCGAATTACGTAACTGGTTTAATTTAAATAATTTATTAGAAAAATATCAGAGTGATGCAGCAACTGAATTAGCTAACAATAATTTTCAATATTGGGAAAAAAATAATTTAAAACAAGATTTTGATAAATTAAAAACCGATTTAGAAAAATGGCTAGAACAAGCTTATGATTTCTTTAAAGAACAACAACCTGAAAGTTTATCAATTTCATTTCCCGCTCATCCAGAGATAGAAATTCCACCTCCACCAGACAACTATACTGGTGGTGATGCTGGAGCTTATGCTGCTGCTGGTGGTCTTGGTTGGCTGCTAGGTGGTCCGCTTGGTGCTGCTGTCGGTGGTGGTATTGCTTATCTACTTGATAAAGGCTTACAAGAAGATGGTGAAAATACAGCGGAATCCTATACCGATAAAATAGCGAGAAACTGTATAGATGCTGTTGATGGATATTTTACTAAATTAAGTAAAGAAGGATTATCTGTTTTAGAAGAATACGAGCGCAAAGCTGATAAAACAATCAAATTTGTACCTTTAAATCAAGACACTTCAGAAATAGCTGCTAAAAGAAAAGAATTAAAACAATGGCATAATAGTTTAAATAATTTAAATACAGAATTAGAGCAAGCTTTAGGAATTTCTATTTCATCTGAATTTAAAATTGAGATAGAAGAAAGCTATTATCAAATAAATCACCAGCAAACTACTGTAAATTCACAATCTAAATCTCAATCTAAGAATCAATCTAATTCACAATATAGAACTACATATAGTTATTCCGGTAAAGGATTAAAAGAAGATGCCGGAACTTATAAATCTCCTCCAAAACAAGAAAACCCAAAAAAAGAAAACGTAGATAAAAAATTTATTGATTGGGAAATCGATGAAGAAATAGCTCAGATGAAATCAGAGATGAATTCACCTGGTTTTAAATATAGTGAATACAAAAAGACCACAAACAAAAATAATCGAAATAACAAAAAAACAAATACTAATAAACCTTATTCCGACAAAGATAAAATTGCTCGTGCTTATAATACCCTTGATTTAAAACCAGGTGCTTCACCAGAACAAATTAAACAAGCTTATAAGAAACTAGTCAAAAAATGGCATCCCGATTTATTTGTAAATCAACCACAAGAACTAATCAAAGCTAAGGAAAAAATTCGATTGATTAATGAAGCTTACGGTATCTTGAACGAAAGTGTAGAGACGTAGCACTGCTACATCTTCATTGTTATGAGTTATTAAGGTTAAAGGTAGGAGGTTTAAAAGTTAGGAGTTAGGAGTTATGAGTTAGGAGTTAGGAGTTAAGAGTTAGGAGTTAAGAGTTAGGAGTTAAGAGTTATGAGTTAGGAGTTAATAATTAATAACTGCTCACTGTTCACTGCTCACTGCTCACTGTACAAAGGTAAACTAACTACAAAAGTCGTACCTTTCCCTTCCCCAGCACTTTCAGCTTTAATTGTACCGTTATGTAATCTTACTAAATGATATGCAATTGCTAATCCTAATCCCAGCCCTTTTTGCTTAGTTTCAATATCGTTACCTTGACGGAAGCGTTCAAATATATATGGTAATAATTCGCTGCTAATTCCTTTTCCTGTATCGCTAACTATAATTTGAGCAATATTTTGTACTTGTTGCAAACAGACTTTGATATTTCCCGATTCAGGAGTAAATTTAATTGCGTTACTCAATAAATTTCCTAATATTTGCTGCAAGCGATTAGCATCTCCCATTGTGGTTTTGATGGTAGAATCAAGCTCGGATTCTAGTTGAATATTTTTAGCAATTGCTACAGGATATATTGAATCAATTTCTTCTTTGACTATAGATTGCAGGTTTACCGGACTAATTTTTAGTTCAATGTTACCCTGCACAATTCTTGATATATCTAGTAAATCTTGAATCAAAATATCCTGTGTTCTTGCACTACGCTCGATAATCTCTATTGCTTGGTTTCTTGTCTCCAAATTATCAATATTACGACGCAATATTTCTAACCATCCCAATATTGCATTCAATGGCGATCGCAAATCGTGAGATACCATAGCCACAAATTCATCTTTCGCGGAATTAGCTGATTCGGCTTGTTTTCGGGCTTCTCTTTCGCTAATTAAGAGTTGAGCGCGCTCTTTCTCTATCTGCTTGCGCTCTGTAATATCTAGCACAAAAGAAACGCCTGTATTTGTTGAATTTTCCAGTAAAGAACTACCCAAAACAATCGGAACTCTAGAACCATCTTTACGAAAATATTCTTTTTCAGCAGGATTACAAACACGTTTCTTTTTGATTTGTTCAATCATTTTTCTATCAACATCTTTCCAATCTGGAGGTGTTAATTCATCCCAATCAATTAATCCTGCTTGCAAATCTTTGCGACTATAGCCAATAATTTCTAAGAAGTGCGTATTTGCATCAACTATCTTACCGTTGGTTTTCCAAAACATTACTCCTAACATATTTGACTCAAAAATATGTCGGAAACGAGCTTCGCTTTCTCTTAAAGCTGATTCAGAATGCTTTTGAGCGGTAATTTCTCTAACTACTCCTAATAGCTGACGGGGTTTACCATCACTTGCTCTATTGAATACCGTATCGCGACTGCTAAACCAGTGAAATTCTCCTGCTTTATCTCGCATTCGATATTCAAATGATAATATTTCTCCATCTTTTGCAGATTCACATTTTTTATGATGCTCTCTTAAACGTCGTAAATCTTCTGGGTGAACGAGTTTTTCTAAAACATCTTTCCCCATTTTTTTGATAGCAAGCGGTAAATAACCTAAACGCCGTTTTATCTGATGATTAATATAAATATTCCGCTTCTCTTCTAAATCATATAGATATATAATATCTGGCGTTGTGTCGGCAATATGTTGAATTAAATTCTGACTTTCTTTTAATACTTGTTCTGACTGCTTGCGTTTAGTAATATCTCGCCAAGTTGCCACTAAACCATCTTCTAGCTTAGATATCCTAATGTCAAAAGCTTGATTCACATTTCGCTGATTATTCTCGTTTGAGAAACATAAAACTTCAGTTGAAAGTGCTACACCTGTTTCTACAACCTGACAATATTGTTCAAATAACTCTTTTTCTTGGAAAGAACTTTGCTTTTGTAAGCCGATTAAACTATTTTCACTAGCCGCAGCATTCAAATACTCGCTGTGAAATCCTGTAATTTTTCCGCTATTATCTCGAATACAAATATATATACCGAAGCAGTCAAGCATGTTTTCTATAGAAGTAAAGAAACGCTGTTTGCTCGCTTCTAATTCTTGTCTTAATATTGCTTTTTCAACAACGTTTCTCACAGCAAGACGGAGAGTTTCTGCTGTTGTATCTCCTTTGACTAAATAATCTTCAACTCCGTACTTCATTGCCTGTACGGCTACTCTTTCGCTACCTTCTCCTGTCAGCATTACTACTGGAGGTTTATTACCATTACAGCCAGCTTTTAATTCTTGTAAAAACTCTAAACCATCCATATCCGGAAGCATATAATCGAGCAATATAATATCTGGTTCAATTTGCTGACAAGCTTCTAAACCCTCTTCCCCGTTCTCTTGCTCCGCAAATACGTAATTGTATTTTTCGTCTTGACTTAAATAACGACAATAAGCTTGTCTATCTTCGAGGCAATCATCAACAATTAAAATTTTACGCTTGTTCTCCATTATGTCTTACCCGTTTGCTTGCTGTCTTGCCTCAAAACAGAAAAATTAACCCTACCTTGCAGCAATGGGAAATATTTGTGTAGCACAAGCAATAGTTAATTATTTATTAATTTAACTACCTTTTTACAATTTTGACTTTATAATTCCATACCTTTTTTAAAAAAAATTCATGTATTTAACAATAAAATGATTAAATACTTCTTGTCTAAATCAGATAGTATACCTAAAGATAGATGCGATTAAAAAACTACTAATAATAATCGTAGTTATTATTTTCTTCAGGAAGAACAACAATACTGAGCCAATAATCAACAATGGACTGCATGACATCCTTAGACTTTTGGACGTTCATTGGTTTGAGGATATAGCTATTTACACCAAAGCGATAGCAGGTTTCAATATCCTTTGGATTTGATGAAGTGGTGAAAACTATAACCGGTATGGTTTTAAGTCTTTCGTCTTGCTTAATTTGTTCAAGAACCTCTCTTCCATCGGTTCCGGGTAAATTTAAGTCTAATAAAATTATTGACGGACGGGGTGCTTGTTTGTCGTCTTCATAATCTCCTTGACGGTAAAGAAAATCTAGAGCATCTTCACCATCAATACAGCGATAAATCGGATTTGATATCTGTGACTTTCTAATAAAACGTCCGAAAGCTTCAAAGTCTTCGTCGCTATCTTCAACTACTAATAATGGTAAATATGATTTTTCGACAATTTGTTGCATCATTCCGAATCGGGTTGCAAAGTAAAATAGAAAGTGCTGCCTTGTTTAAAATTT
Organism: Cyanobacteria bacterium J06621_15; assembly: GCA_038525335.1. Classification (GTDB taxonomy): domain Bacteria; phylum Cyanobacteriota; class Cyanobacteriia; order Cyanobacteriales; family Nostocaceae; genus Rivularia. The sequence continues at coordinate 8,124 of JBCBHT010000004.1, forward strand.
GACTCTACCCAGATAGTTCCATTGTGACGTTCAACAATTTTCTTAACAATTGTCAAACCAGCCCCGGTACCACCTCCGTATCTATTGGGAGCGTGTAATCTTTTAAAAATGCGGAAAACAGTTTCTAAATGTTTGGGTCGGATTCCAATACCGTTATCTTTAATATAAAAGATAATTGGTGATTGCGAGTCATTTTGATGATTATATAGTAATTGATATTCTCCGACATCAGTAACCGGGTCTATGAAACCAATTTCTATCCATTTTTCCGTTTTATCATTATACTTTAACGCATTACTAATTAGATTACTAAATAATTCACTAATTTGAGTTGTATCGCAATAAATAGTGGGTAATTTTCTGGGAATCCGAACATCAACTTCTTTATTTTGACTAATTCTAATTACATCTACAGCATTATCAACGATTTCGTTTAAATTAGTCTTATTTAGCAACAGTTCTGTTCTCCCTAAACGGGAATAATGCAGCAAGGAATCAATTAGATTTTCCATCCGCTTAGTCAACCGCATCAAAGTTTCTAATTTAGAAACTCCATCGTTATCTAAAGTGTCTCCATAATCTTCCATCAAGAAGCTAGAATAATTATGAATTCCTCGTAGTGGTTCTTTCAAATCATGAGATGCTATATAAGCAAAAGAATCTAAATCATCATTGCTGCGTTCTAATTCTAGATTAACTTTTGCTAATTCATCCGCTTTCCGCAGCAAAATACCAACAATTGAACTTCGCAATTCTAAAGTTGCTTCAATTTCGCATTTTTTCCAATCTAGGGACTTTTGTCTTACAGTTTCTTGCCATAATTTAAACGACTGTCGCGGAGATATTTTTATAGTCCCATCATCTAATACTTCTCTAGGTTTATGAGGGTTTCCTCCCCAATTAACCGTTTGTACAACTTCCGGACGAAACCATAAAATGTAAGTCTTTTGTATTTTAGAAATTGCTAAAGCGATTAAACCGCTAGCAACATCAGTAAAGTTTTCTGCTTCAGGGTAAACGCTAGCCAAGGAATCGGTATGATAAATAATCTCGTTTTCTATTTGAGTTTCTACCCAATCAACTAATTCCTTAATTTGTGATTTTGTAGGAGTATTACCTTCTGTAATTAAACTCCCTAGATTAAAAATTGCCACACCAGAAGCACTGACTAAATCTAATAAATCTGATGGATTTTTAGTTAAACCATCAATCAAATCTTCTGCTTGAGTAATCGAATCGATAAACCTAGACTGAATAGATTTCAACTTCATCTTATAGTCTAAGTCTTCATTTTCTTCCTTAGCTGCTAATTCAAAGGACATTATTTGTCCTAAGAACTCACATACCGTGCGAATTTCATAAGATACCGGTTTTTCCGAATCGTAATGATGACAAGCAATCAAACCCCAAAGCTTTTTGTCTTTCAATAAAGAAACCGACATCGAAGCGGTAACACCCATATTTTGTAAATATTCGATATGTAGCGGTGAAACGCTGCGTAAAACCGATAAACTCATATCCAGAGGTTCATTAGTCTGGGGATTTAATTGAGGAACCAACTCAGCTGGTTGATAATTTATATTTTGAATCAATCGTAATAAATTTAGTTCATATAAACGCTTTGCTTGCTTAGGAATATCAGTAGCAGGATACCGCAAACCCAAATACTTATCTAAATCTTCCCTAGGGTCTTCAGCGATAACCATACCCGCTCCATCTTCATCAAAGCGGTAAATCATTACCCTATCAAAGCCAGTTATTTTCCTAATTTCTGTGACAATTACATTACAAAGCTCACTTAGCGTAGAGCTTTTTTGTATCTTACTTAAAGGAGTTCTAACTAAATTATAAAAATCAAAAAACTTCGCATCATCTTGTGTAGATAAAGTCGGTTCCAACTCTAAAATTACCGCGCCAATACTGCGATGAACTATACCATCAAATATTAATGTTTCTTCGTCACGCTCGATAGAAACTTTTAAAGGATTTACGCTTTCAAAATCCTTCGTCAAACACATACGTATAGCTTGAATCTGACTTTCATCAAGTAGAAAACTTAGTTTTTTACTCAACAACTCTTCTGGTTGTAGACCTAAATAATGAAAAGTATTATTACTTACCTGTACAATCGTAAATTCCGGCTCACTCAAAGCAAATAATATACCATGGGGCTGAATTGAACTCGGAATATGAATTGCTTCGCGATCGCAATTCGTCAAGGTCACATTTTTCGCGGTTACAAGTTGATTTTGGCTTACAGCCTCACCTTGGCTCATTAGTTAATCCCTAACTGTTTAAAGTAAAATAATCCACCAAAATCACCATCGAACATAAATAAGTTTTTATACCGAGTATCTTTATAAAAAGTAATCAATCGACATTATATAAATAGATGTAAATTAAGGTAAACAATCTTAAGTAAGAGATTCTATTTCTATGTAATCAAAGATAGTAATTTGATGAGTATAAAATTGAATTTTGTGATTCACTGTTTGACATAAAACAAAAACTATTTCACCAAACCCTACTCATATTCAAAATAAAACCAGGTAAAACATCCTCACCGCTGACAGTATCTGGATTTTCCAAACATTCCACCGACTGCGGACGATATACATCAACTCGCTTATTTTTACGGTCAATCAACCAACCCAACCTAATTCCAGGTTCTTGCATATATTCTTCCATTTTTTTCTGTAAAGGCTTAAGAGTATCGCTTTTTGACCTCAACTCAATCACAAAATCGGGACAGGTAGGAGCAAATCCTTGTTGTTGTTCTTCAGATAAACTATTCCAACGTTCCAAACTTATCCAAGAAGCATCGGGAGAACGTTCAGCACCAGTAGAAAGTTTAAAACCAGTACTAGAATCAAAACAAATACCAGTACCATCTTTTTCCGACCAATTTCCCAACTGTAAAGCTAAATTAAAATTACGATTACCAGTTTCCGAACCTGTAGGTGGCATAATAGAAATTTCTCCATATTTATTACGTTCGATGCGTAAATCGCGATTCATCTGACAGAATTCAAAAAACTGCTCATCTGTCATTGACGAAGGAAATTGTAAAAACAAAGGAGATGAAAGCATCATATTTATTTAATTAGGGTCATATTTCCTATTGTGAACAATAATCTAATAAAAAGTCGTGCAACTAATGTAGAGACGTAGCAGTGCTACGTCTCCCTGAATTTAGGGTTATAACAAGATACTTCCATTAATAATAAATGCCAAAAAAAATCAAATTAATCCGTTTTTACCTAAATAACAGAGACGTAGCATTGCTACGTCTCTACATTCAATACATTTAATGCATTACAGTTAATGTTGAAAACAAGAATTCAACAGCAAATTACTTATTAGGTTGAGGAGTCATCCGCAAATAAGGCTTAATAACTTCATATCCTTTAGGAAACTTCTCCTTAAGAACATCTGGGTCTTTAAGAGTGGGGACAATAACACAATCATCACCATCTTTCCAGTCAGCAGGAGTAGCAACGCTGTAATTGTCAGTTAACTGTAAAGAATCAATTACCCGCAGAATTTCATCAAAATTACGTCCAGTACTGGGAGGATAAGTCAAACTCAAACGCAATTTTTTCTGAGGGTCAATAATAAACACCGTCCGTACAGTTACCTTAGCGTTAGCGTTCGGGTGAATCATATCATAAAGGTCAGAAACCTTCTTATCATCGTCAGCCAAAATTGGATAATTAAGCTTAGTACTTTGAGTTTCCTCAATATCTCCAATCCAACCCTTGTGAGATTCAGCATCATCAACGCTCAGAGCAATAGTCTTAACATTGCGCTTATCAAATTCCGGCTTTAACTTAGCAACAGTACCTAATTCAGTCGTACAAACAGGGGTGTAGTCAGCAGGGTGAGAAAATAGCACAACCCAGCTATCCCCAGCCCACTTGTAAAAATCAATTTCCCCTTCACTAGAAGCTTGAGTAAAGTTTGGAACTGTATCACCGAGACGTAGAGCCATATGAAGATTACCTGATAGTCTGAAAGTTTTGCGTGTAAAAAAAGCAGTCATCACATATTACCGGGTTCCCCGATTCGGTTTTAGTAGATGAAACAAAACGTAAATGTAATTGGGAATTGTTAAGGGGTAATGGGTAATAGGTAATTGTTAACTTTTAAGTTGTAACGCTAGAAGCTTGAACTGTCTGGAATAAATCATGAGACTTATAGACAAAGGTTTTCGTAAATTAGCCCTTCGCTTCCGATATACATATAGATGCTCGAATTAATCTTTAATCCGAAGTCTCGTATTTACTGATTTTTGACTGGGAGAAATTCATGATTTTTAAAGGTCGTCGCTTGGTTGCTTATGCTGCAATTGTCGGTATGTTTTTGTTGACTGCTTGCGACGGTGCGGGGAATAATTCTACTAATAGCTTAGATAATTCAAATAATTTAGATAATTTTAACGGTTTAAAAGTCAAATTTTTAGTTGGTAGTGCTTTAGGTAAGTTTTGCAATCAAACAGCACAAGATTTCAACGCTACAAATCCGCAATTAAGTAACGGTACAGCTTTTCGGATAGAATGTGAAGCTGCCGGAAGTGGTGACGTTGTGAGTCAATTGGTAACTCTTGCGACTCAGTTTAAAAATGGTACTTTACAAGAATCATCACCACAGTTCCCCACAATCGTTTCTGTAGATGGTGAGATTTATCAAAGTCGGTTGATTTACCAAATGAATCAACTGTTTCCGGGACAAAGTTATATTCCCGAAATTACTGAATCTCCTTTACTTGCTAATTCACCAATGGTATTGATGACCCAGGCTGATATTGCTCCGGGTCTACAAAAACTTGATAATCCCTATAAAGCTTTAGTTTCCGCTAAAAATCACCGGGATATTGACCCTAATGCACCTTTGTTACCAGTAAACTACGTTCATACTGCTCCGACTCGTTCTAATTCGGGATTGCAAACTTTGGTGACACAGTTTGCGAGTGTATCGGGTAAGCGTCCCGAAAATATGACCGCTGCTGATGTTCAAAAATTCGAGTCTCAGGTTCAGCAGATTCAAAGCAAAATTACTCGCTACGGTACTTCTACCAGTTCCTTAGCGAAGTCGATGGTCAAAAATGGTCAATTTTGGGCTTCTGTAGGTTCGGTGTACGAATCTAGCGTAATAGCTGCGAATTCTAATTTACAGCCGGGACAACAACGCTATCAAGCAGTGTATCCCAAAGCTACATTTACCTCAAATATGCGAGCAATATTACCCACAGCACCTTGGGTAAGCGCGGATGAAAAAGCAGCAGCAGAGAAATTTATTGATTATTTACGCTCTCCTCAAGCTCAAAAAATCGCGACTGATTTGGGTTTACGTCCGGGAGTACCGGGAATACCTTTGGGTGCGAAATTCTCAGCAGAATTTGGTGTAAATCCTCAAGCTAAGTATGATTCGTTACGACCTCCAAAACCGGAAGTTGTAGAAGTTATGCTCAAATCTTGGCAGGAAGTAGCTAAGAAGCCATCATTGGTAGTCGTGGTAGTTGATTCTTCTGGTTCAATGGAGGGTGAAAAGTTACCAGCAGTACAGAGAACCTTGCAGACATACATTAATAGCTTGGGACCGAAAGAGCAAATCGCATTAATTGATTTTGATGAAGAAATTCGTTCAACTGTATTAGTAAACGGAACTCCTGAAGGAAAAGAAAAGGGGATGGAATTTATCGGTAATTTGGAAGCTGGTGGTGGAACTCGACTTTACGATGCAGCGATTTCTGCTCGCAATTGGTTATCAGAAAACCTTCGTCAAGATGCAATTAATGCAGTTTTGATATTAACAGATGGAGACGATACTAGTTCAAATATTTCTTTGGAACAGCTAAAACAGGAACTACAGAAAAGTAGTTTTAGAAGTGAAAAACGGATTGCGTTCTTTACAGTTGGTTACGGAGACGAACGAGAATTTAATCCCGAAGCGCTGAAGACAATTGCGGAATCAAACGGTGGTTATTATTCCAAAGGAGACCCCGAAAGCATTTCTAAGTTAATGTCGAATTTACAGTTGGAATTTTAGGAATCGGTAATTGGTAGTTGGTATTTGGTAATTGGGAATATTAGAGGTAAGAATTTACAATTACTATCGAAATTGAATGATTCGAGTAATTGTAAAATAATCAAAATAATCAAACATTATGAGACGTAAATCAAAGAGTTTATCAAAATTTTTTCGTAACACTCTTATCTTTCTTGGAATATTATTAACTTTTGGTGTTCTAATTATTCAGCTCATATATAGTGCAGGAAATTCAGAAACATTAAGTTGCATTAAACTGGAACCAGAACATATTAGCTGTCAATTAGAAAAATCTCATTTGTATGGTTCAGAATCAACACCTACAGAAACATTCAAATTAACAAAAGCCGATATTCTAGTAATAGGTAAAGGAGATGATATTAAACATGAAAAATTGGTTCTGTACGATAATGATAATAGACCTATTGATTTTTATGAAGACCGGCAAACGGTTCTTTTCAATAATGTGCAATCAGATAAAGAGAAAATAAATCAGTTTATTATTGAAGCAGAAGAAAAGCAAACATTAAAAATAAGCTCTTATGGATTTATCAGAATAGCAAAAACTTCAATAGATATAATAGCTATGTTATTGTCTATATTATTAATTATAAGTTTGATTTTTTATTTAAACTATAAGTTTGATTTGAATTCTAAATAGCCAGTACAATTCGCAATTCGCAATTCGTAATAAAATACCTAAATATAATGAGTGCTAAAAAATCTCAATCCCAACAAAAAAACCGTGCAATGACTTCCCTAGGAATAATCCTAGCTTCATTAGGATTAGCTTATGCTCCAATTCCCGGTTTACAGCAAACAGTAATCATCGTTAGCGGTTCGGAATTACAAGAACCATTAAAACAGTTAGAAACTCAATTTGAGCAACAAAATCCCAATATCAAATTAGAGTTAAAATTCCAAGGCTCGCAAGAAATAGTTAATAAATTTATTGATAATAAAAACGATTTTACACCAACAATTTTAATCCCAGCCAACGGAGAAAAGTTAACAGAATTAACTAATCGCTATCAAGCAACAAATCCCGAGGAACCCTTTTACAACCAACCTCTACCAATTGCCAAAACCATGTTAGTTGGAATAGCTTGGCAAGAAAGAGGTAAAGTACTATTTCCCGATGGACGTTTTAATTGGGATAGAGTCGAACAAGCAATGCAATCGGGGAACTGGAGCGGAGTTGGTGGAGCAAAAGATTGGGGAAGTTTTGATTTTGTCACCACTAATCCGACTCGTTCTAATAGCGGACAGTTAACCATGAGTTTGTGGTCGCAATCAAAAACCGGTGGTAATCTTAATCTTTCCACTTTTAATAATACAGCTGTCGAATCCTTATTTGGTTTAGTCAAACGTTCAGTTTATCAACCACCACGTTCCACCGATATTTTACTAGAAGAATTCATTGCTAAAGGTGCTAACGATGCCGATGTCGCAACAGTTTACGAAAGTATCGCATTACATCGCTGGTCGCAAGCTCGTAAAACCCAAGGAAAACCTTATCAAATTTATTATTTAAATCCCACAATTGAGACAGTTTCTACTGCTGCAATAGTTAGAAGAGATGTAAATCAAGGAACCGCAAAAGCAGCACAAAAATTTCTTGATTTCCTAACAGAAAAACAGCAGCAAGAAGTCTTTGTACAATATGGTTTTCGTCCTGCAAATAACTCGGTAGATTTAAAAACCGTTCCTAATAGTCCTTGGAATCAAAATATTCCCGGAGCAGAAATTAATGTTTCAGTTCAAAAGTCATCTCCACCAGATACAAAGATATTTGGTGAAATTCAGAGATTGTGGGAGAGAGCGAATTGATAAAATGGTAATTGATAATTGATAATTGATAATTGGTAATTGATAATTGATAATTGGTAATTGGTAATTGATAATTAAAATTATCGGCGATTATATATTAATCCAGTACCTAATAAACCTAAAAATACTAATAGACCAAAATTATTTGATGATTCTGCTACCGATTTTACCTGGTGATTTGCAACGAATTTTGCCATATCTTCACCAATAATTTGATGTGTACGACGAGTTGGATGATATTCATCCCAAAAATAGTACTCATCAGGAGCAGCACATACTGGTTCAACAGGAAAAACAGCTTGACAGGGGTCATTTACATTAGTTAAACCGAAATTTTGCGGATTTGAACGAATTTCGTCACTAATCGCAACATGGTCATACAAAGCAATTTCTACATCTAACTCTTGAGACAGCGTTTCTAATTTTTCAGGGAGAAGATTGTTAACCAAATCTGTAAACAAAGCAGCTTCATCAACCTGTCCAAACTCTATTACACCGGGTAGGATATCAAGGTCAGAAGAATTAACCACAAGAAACTGTTTTGCACCTGATTCAGCTAGAATAGATACTCCTTCTCCGATATTATCTACAGTTTGATTTGCTAGTTCTTCTACCGTTCCAGATAAGCCAAAATCAGCATATTCAAACAAGTCATTAGCTGAAGCAAAGATAAAATGTAAAGCGTCAGAATCAGCAGCTTGTCCTGAAGTTTCTGCTTTGAATTGCTCAATTTGACCGAATAACCCTGTATTTTGAAAAGAGTCTAACCAACTGTAATAATTTCCATCTCCACTTTTAGCACCACCAACTGCATAATCCGTTAAACTCACCTCAAGGTTTTCAGACAATACTTCCACAGATGTTTGTCCATTTGTCCAGCGTCCTTCAGAATCATAGAGTCCCAAAGCTGGGTCTGCTGGTAAAATAAACGAATCTGTTACACCAGCATTTACAGCTTGAGTTGAGATTTCAAAGGATGCACCGTTATCAGAATAACTGTCTCCATAAGCGTAAATCTGAGAAATTGAGCCAAACGAAGCAGCATGAGCTTGATTGTTTTGTATTGTAATACTGCCAATTGAAAGAACTACACTAGTAAAAGCACATGTAACTGTCGGTAGATTGAAAAAATTTTTTCTCAGCATGGCAAATTATATTAATAAATTTCTACACAAGTAATTTCTCTTTCAATCGAACAATTATTAAAAGAGTTCAAAATAAAAACACTCAGAAAAATCACATACAAATACATCTTTTGTCTGGCAATTATCAGTATTTGTACTAACTATTTGTGTGTAGCATACCACTCTTATAAGGTCATCGAAATAAGCTATGGCTAAGAATCATATTAAAACTGTAAAGAAAAATTAAAGAGTAAAATAACTATCCGGAGCGCTACGTGGTCAAAAAACAATATATTTTATTTATTTCTAATATTAATGAGTAGTAAATATAGCGCTGAAGGAATAAAAGTTAATCCAATTGATGATGAAGTATACGAAAATTTAGATTTTAGTAGAGATAATTTTGAAAAAAGTTTAATTCAAGCAGCTAATAGAGCAAGAGAATTTACCCAAAAATATGTCACTAATAATCTACCTACTAAAATTAAATTCAAAGTTTATTTAAATTGTTCTAGTGACCACGGTTCAATGAGAGAAGGTGAATTAAGAATTACAGAAGATTGGGAAATTGAAATATATGAATTTGAAACTCCCCAAGAAGTAGTAAATTTAATTTGGATGGAAGGAAAAATACCAGAATGGATAAATGTAACGGTAGAATCTGAAAACGGAGAATCAACAACAATTGCATTAATATGTTGCGGTAGATTCTCATCAAACCCCAGACATATTTATCATATTCTTCAAGGTCTTCCTCCATTTCAAGTAGTTGGACCTGCATTACCTAGTAACTGCGAAGGATTAGAAAAAAGCGGTAAATTTCAACTTTAAAACTGATTATATTCTCAGAAAAACCTTATTCTCTTCCCCTCTCCTTAATAAGGAGAGGGGTGTCCGGAGGACGGGGTGAGGTTTTCAATTCCTAACTCCTAACTCCTAACTCCTAACTCCCAACTCCCAACTCCTTCAAGCTTTCCGGATTCCACACATATTCATCCATATCATCCGGCCAATCAACCTCTTCAGCCGTAGCGAGTTTCAAACTGCTTTTTTTAAGCTGATAATATAAACCAGCAAAATCACCAATTATAATATCGTTTTTAATAAAAGTTTGTCTCAAAAATTCATTAGTAAACATCATATTATGAGCTTCAAAATTTCCTTTTCTAAATATTCGCTCAAATACGATAAATTTTATATCCTCCCTTCCTCTATTATTCGCGACATCGCGGTTCATACCAAATCTTTCTGGTACTATATCACCTTCAATAGATACCATGATATATTTTGGTCCTTTCACCCAATCCCGATAGCTATTACCAAAAGCAAACACATTAATTAACTGGTCTGTACGATTTTCCCATTTTTCTTCTTGAATTTTTCGTGCTTTAAAATTCCAGAAATTTGTGTGTTTACGAATAAATCTTCTTTTCGCACTTTTGATAGCCCGAGCTAATAAAATAGTTCCATGACTATCACCAGACAAGTTAAGAGTTTTATAATTTTCTATCGCATAAAGTATTAAAATTGCAGTATTTCTAATTGCAGGACTTCCAGCTAAACCAATACGATGTATCGCAGCATCTACCCAGTCCAAATATTGATTTATTCTTTTAAAAAGAGGATTTTGTTTGAGAAAAGAAGAATTATTCATATTCGCAACCCCAGTTCTCAAAGTCTCTGCGTACCTGCGACTTCTTTTAGAAGATATTTCTTCAGGTTGTCCCAAACCAGAAATAAACACCGCAAATAACTCGCAATCGTCACCTTCTGGATAATAAGCGATTTCTTGTGAAATAAAAGCAATTGGATTTGACATTGCAATTACATCATCGAAATCAAAAATTTCTTCCGTACATGGATTTTGAAATTGTCCGTCAAACTTCTTATCTGGGAATAAAATTTCTAAAAGCCAGCGTCTTGGATTCGATTCTACCTGCTGTCTCTTATATTTATTCCTCATGACAAATTACCTTGATTAAAACTGTATTTTGATATTCAGTTTACTGTTTGATATACAAGTATTTTATTAGATTTTCCGATAATTAATTTAAACATATCAATATGGCAATGAAAGTATCATAGGGAACAGGGTACAGGGAAAAGTGAACAGTTAACAGCGAACAGTGAAAAAATAATTAATTCCTAACTCATAACTCCTAACTCCTAACTCCTAACTCTTAATAATATCCCGATAAGCTTCAACTATTTTTCGAGAAATAGCATCCCAACTATAGTTTAATTTTGCATATTTTCTCGCTAATAAACCCCTACGCTGTCTTTCCTCGGGGTATTTCAGTGTTTCTCTGATTAAATTTGCGATTGATTCCATATCGGTTGTACCTACCCACCCAGATTCGCTACCGCTAATGTCTTGATGAATATGTACTTGGTCTGAAATAACTACGGGAATTCCTGCGACCATCGCTTCAGCTACAGCAATACCAAAGTTTTCATAATAGGAAGGTAATACAAATAAATCAGCAGTTTCGAGTAAAGCTGATTTTAATTCCCCGGTAACAAAACCAGTAATAGTAGTATGTTCGTTTAAAGATGAAGCTTTAATTTGTGACTGGATTTTTTGTTCATAACTGGGGTCTTGGGGATTGGTTCCAGCTAATACAAAATGAAAATCTAATCCTTCACCCAAAAGTTTTTCCAAAGCTGGAATTAATAAATCTAATCCTTTTTTAGGGTCAATCCGCGACATAAATAATATTTTTGGTACATTGTCGGGAATATTAAATTTACTGGAGATATTGTTTTTAACATCGCTAGATTGATTGGAGAGGTTAAATTTAACGTCTCTACATTCTTTGACACCTAGGGGAATTACTAAATCTTTGGTATTCACACCAAATCTATGAGAAACTTTCGCTTCTTGCTCACTGGTAAAGTGAATTGCAGCAGCTTGATTAATATTCGGACGCTCTAAAACCGCTGCATAAAGTTGTTTTAATTGTTTTTTCTTACGTAAATCAGCAGGGTCAAGAGTTCCTAAAGGACGTAAAATATAAGGTAATTTTTTAGCACGACAAACAGCAGCAGCAGTACTACTAACAGGAGAAAATAAAGCATGAATATGAGCTAAATCATATTCGTTAGCATGTTTATTTAGCCACTTTAATAAATCAACAGAAAACTTATAGCGACGAAACGGAGAACATTTAAAATAAATGATTTCATAACCATCTTGTTCCACCGGAGAATTTAGCCGTACATCCAAAGGTTTTTGTCCCGTATCACCATTACTATCAGTCGTGAGAACAGTAACTTTCACACCTTGACGAGTTAGAGCAGGTGCAAGTCCCAATACCATTTGACTGGGACCACCGTAAATCAGAGAAATTGAAGGAACGATTTGTAATATTTTCATAGTTGTTAGTAGTTAGTTGTTATTTGTTAATTGTTAGTGGTTAGTTGTTAGTGGTTAGTGGTGCAGCTATTTGACTTAGTTGAAATATAATCACCAAACATTTAGTTAATTCAATAAAAATAGGGAGCAAGATGCTCCCGCTACGAATTTTTTTATCTAAAACACTGTTAAAATCATTAGCAATTATCTATATAGCTGCAATTATAAGGTGCGTTTTACTCCGCGACAACACATCCGAAAAGTAATAACTATCTACTAACAACTAACCACTAACAACTATCCACTAACCAATTCTTGATAAAATTCCAATTGCTGTTTTGCTAAAGCAATATTTGTATATTGTGCCATTGCTTTTGCATAACCCATTTGAGCGATATTTTCTGTCAAGTCGGGATTGTCTATTAACTGTTCCAAACGATTAGCTAATTCTTCAGCATTACCTTCTGGAAAGATTAATCCTGCATCGCCAATTACATGAGGAATTTCGCCAGAGTCGGAACCAATCACCGGTACTTTACAAGCCATTGCTTCGATAATTACATGACCGAATTGTTCTTTCCAACCTACAGAAGTTAAAGTTTTAAACTTATAAGTTGTTTCTGATGGCAATATCAAAGTACTCATCAGGTTTATATAGTCTGCAACCTCATCATGGGGAACGCTTTCAATTAATATAATTCTGTCTTTAATTCCTTTCTCTTCTGCTTTTTGTAAGATTTCTTCTTTTAATTCTCCTCTTCCCAAAAGTAAAAATTTCCAAGCTTTATCTTTAATTTTGACTAAAGCATCCAAAAGCGTCATGATACCCTTTTCAGGTACAAAACGTCCTACAAAACCAACCACAAATTCACCCGGTTCGATACCTACCTTTCTAGCTAATTCTGGCTGCTGTTTCGGTGCGAATAGAGTCTCATCTACGCCAAGCTGTGGCATTACTTTAATTGGACCTTCATACCCTCTATCGCGTAATATTTCCGCTCCATCTTGATTACCAGAAATAATTCCATGACTGTTATCAAGATTGTAATTTTCTAATATAGATATGGGAAATTTTAACTGATAAGGTAAATTCCACCAGGTAAAAAAGACGTTTTTTGCTTTCAGTCTTAGAAGCGCATTTAAAGTAATCATTTCTGCATAAGCTAGTCCTCTAGAACCTTGCTCTACATGAATGATATTAGGACGAAATTCCGATAATAACTCAAATAAATCACTACCAAAAGTAAGTAAACCTTGATGATTTTCGCTGAAATTAGAAATGGGAACTATCCGAAAATTACCTTCATCGCGATATTCTGTTTCAATAATTTTGTTTTGAACTCCTCCAGGTCGCCATTTTTTAGGAACAACTACAGTAACTTCAATATCAGGCTGTAATCTAGATAAAGCACGTAATTTTTCGCAATTTAAATCTACTATATAGGTATGACTGGCTACTAATATTTTCATATTTTTATAGAATAATTTTATTTAAACAATATTGGTAATTGGTAATTGGTAACTGGTAATTGGGAAGAGCTTTTTTGTTTTTCATCTGTGTCAGAAACCCGGTTTCTTTTTGATTTCATAACGATATATTCCGATATATTCATACTTTCACGATTAGAAACCGGGTTTCTTTAAACTTCTAGAGAATGGTTAAATAAGTTTAATCTAGTTCCCAGGTTCAACCTGGGAACCAGTTCAAGAGTCTCCGACTCTTTCTTATTGAGAATACTCTCCGATACTGTGCGATAAATTCAGAAACTTCCCACAGGTTTTCTAGAACTTGTTTCGACAATTTCAACCTGTTTATCCTGCTGAGTATAAACTTGACCGTCATTCCATAATGACTGAATTACTGTTCCCAAAGCTTTCAAAAATCCCAAACTATAAAAAACACCCCGAGTTAAAATTTTGATGGGAGAACCACTTTTGTGACAGGGAGGTCTTCCGAGAACGTGACAGTCAAACAAACGAGCGTAAAAACGCAAAGCTTGATTGATATTTAAGTTATTTAACCCCAATAAGAAATGATTGTGGTAGAAAGTGAACTGATATTTTGTGGAACGAGTACTGATGTCGTGACAACCACCAGTTTCTTCTCCTAAATGAATTAAATGCGCTTCTGGGTCATACCAAATTTTATATCCTGTTTTGCGGATGTGCAGGCAAAAATCCGACTCTTCCCGAACAGCACTACCCCGAAATCTTTCGTCAAAATGCAGTCCGTGCTTAGTAAATAGTTCCCGACGAAAAGACATATTGCAACCCCTAGCGGTTAAAACTTGCTGGGGTTTTGTAGTGTGTACTAAGTCAATATAATACCAAGCTACTCCAGGGTCCATTGCTTGAGGAGGTAGATATTCAAGCTCTGTATAATTACCTTCACCTTGGGTATAGCCTTTAGCTGAATCTTCCATCTTCATACGGTCAAATACCCTTCCGGCAACAGCCCCTATTTCTGGGTTTTGATAGTTTTTGGCATGAGCTGCTAAAAATCCCGGTTCTAACAATACATCATCATCGATAAACAAAATTATCTCACCCGCAGACCGCCGCACCGCATAATTACGCGCTCCCGGTAAACTAGCCCAATCCAAGCGATACCACTGGATTTTACCTGAATCAGCTTGTTCTTTTAAATAAGCTTCGACTTCAGGTTTATGTTTCGGGGTCTGGTCTACTACCAAAACCTCATAATTAGCATAATCTTGTTTAAGCACATCTACGATGCTATCTCGCAACGCTTCTTCGCGTCCGTAGGTAGGTATTATTACTGAAATTAAAGGGTTTGACATATAAAATTTTAGATTAGTAGTTAATTGTTAGTTGTTAGTTGTTAGTTGTTAGTTGTAGAAGTTAATATCTCCCTCTTCCCCTATGCTTTTCAAAGCGGGTTTTCAACTTTTTTCTTCTTCCGTTTATTTTCGGTTTTATCTTCCTGCACCTCTTGTTCCTGTAACTCTTGTCCCTGCTCTTCTTTAAGTCTTTCTTGTTTGTCTATTTCTGGTATTTTGAAAAGCACTCCTGCGAAAAACCAGTAATAAACAGCAACGGGGTCAACATCTAAAGGATAGTAATAAGTGTTGTAACTTATAAACAATATAAACACCCATAAAGCTGCTCCGTAACCACGGAAATTACGGTTTTTTACTTTGCGGTTAGTTTTGAAGGCAGTAATTGTTAGGGTAGTTACTAGTCCCAAGAATCCCAATACTCCCAAAATTCCCACTTCAAACATGACTTTTGGATAGTATGTTTCTACTAGTTTCGTGGGTCCCATAATCCTAGCGGAGTTTGTCGCTCGTCCCAAACCGTTCCCTAGTGGATTTTTAGTGTTGTGAGAAACCTCTTCAAACTGCTGGGTAATAAATTCATAAGGTGGAGAAGCATTCCAGCGGTCGATAAAGCTATCAAGTCTTTCCTGAATCACTGCAGGATTGCTCGCAATGGCTATAGTTAATACCAAAATCAATCCTCCGAAAATCGGCAGAAACCGCTTGAGGTTGGCAAGTTGACCTGTCAGTAATAACAATAATACTAAGCAAGCAGGTACTAAAGCTAAGGCAATTCTTTGTCCGGAAATTACAGCATTAATAAATACTGTGGCTAAAGAAAGCAAACCAACTATCCTCCACTTTGGTGAAGGGTCGCTAAATCCGGTACCGAAAGTAAAGAAGGTACTAGAAATTAAAAACCAAGCCCATTGCCAAGGTGCTACAAAGGTACCCGGTAGCCGAATCATCCCTTGACTGGGGCTAAATACTAATGCACCACCAATGAAACATCTGGCTGATAATGTTGCTTTAAATAAATCTTGTCCTACTGCTCCCCGAGTCCCAGGACAAATACCCACGACAAGTAATGCATATTGAACTACCCCTAATAAACAGCACAGCAGTATTAGACTCACTTGCAGTCTGCATATAAACAAAAAATCCTTTTTATTACGAATCAAATAGTAAGCACAGGTGATTAAGGGTATATAACCCATAAAAACTTTTAATCCCAAAATCCCCATTCCTAGAGGTATTTCTTTGGGTGGTGTTTTAAATAACGGTGGAGGAGGTGGATTAAACTGTTGCATTGCGTTAATAAACAACAGCGTACAAATGCATAAAGTTAATAAAATAAATAATGGTGTTTTTATACCTTTGGGAATAATAAAAGGTAAATTATACTTACGGCATTTTTGCCACAGTGATACAACTGCTGGGACGTAAAAGCCATCCTTAGCTAATTGAAGTATGGCATTTCCACCTAGTAAGTAAGTAACTGTTCCTGCAAATGGTACGTAGAAAATAAAACCCAACAAGGCTTGACGGGGATATTTATAAGAAAGCGCCATTACTATTACACCCATCACAGCAGGAGCCGCTAATTTGATTCCCCCGACAAAAAATACCGCAATCCCTAAGACAAGACCTACTCCTCCAGATTTGGTGAGTAGGTCTATAACTTCTTGACGGGCTTTAGTTGCCTGACGTTTTTGTGCTAACTTTTCTTTGATAGTTAGTTGTGGCTGTTCTTTTTTTGATTGCTGTTTTTTATTCTTGTTTTTTTTGTTCTTATTTTTTATATTTTTGGTTTTTTTACCTTTGGACTTGAGCATACTAAATTTAAAATTTTAGATTAGTAAATTAAAGATGGTTAGTAGATAGTAGTTAGTTGATAGTTGTTGGTCGATAAGAACCAAAAGCTAACATTACTACATTGTATTCGCAAGTTTGGTTAGTCAATATGGATAAAAATCACGGTGTTGCTCAATCAAAATATGAAATAGTGATTTTACATTCCCGAGACGGAGCGCTGCACTGCGTCTTTATACCGCTTTTATGATTGCTACAAAATATAAATACATATAACTTGTAGCTGAATTGAGCAACGCCAAAACAATAATTACAATGTCTGATAAGTGAGAAAGAATTATTTATTATTCCCTACTTATCAACAACTAACGACTAACAACTAACAAATATCTAAATTCACCAATCTAAATTTTTAAAATCTTCTATGCTGCCAAGTTTTCCTGTACTACGTTAACCAATTCTTTTGTCCAGCGGTTAGCAAGGTCGGCTGCTTCAGCTTCTACCATAACTCGAATTAAAGGCTCAGTACCGGAAGCACGAACTAATACTCTTCCAGCATCACCCATTGCAGTTTCAGCACGGGAAATAGCTTGTACTAAAGGTTGGCATTCTTTCCAACCTACACGCTTTTCTCTATCTTCTACCCGCACGTTATGCAATAACTGTGGATAAGTTGTAAAGCTTTGATTTACCATTTCAGATAAAGGTACATTCGCTTGATGTACCAAAGCAGCTATGTGTAAAGCTGTTAGCAAACCGTCTCCAGTAATACCATAGTGACGGCACAAAATGTGACCCGATTGTTCTCCACCGAGCATTCCACCAGCCCGTAGCATTTCTGCTTGTACGTGTTGGTCACCAACTGCGGTACGTGTAAATTTACCGCCAATTTTGTTCCAAGCTCTTTCAAAGCCTAGATTAGCCATCACTGTAGAAACAATCAAATTATCCGGCAATTCCTGCTTCTGCTGTAAAGATTTTCCCCACAGGTACAGAATGTAATCACCATTTATTTCTCTTCCGGTGTTGTCTACTGCTAGTACTCTGTCTGCATCACCATCAAATGCAAAACCTAAGTCAGCTTTATTCTCTTTTACAGCTGCTTGCAGTATATCCAAATGAGTCGAACCACAACCAACATTGATGCGGTTCCCATCTGCTTGATTGTGAAGAGAAATAACTTCTGCACCCAACTCCTCAAATACAGAAGGTGCTAAGCCAACAGCTGCTCCAAATGCTAAATCCAAAACAACCTTCATTCCTTGAAGATTTACATTTCCATGCAGCGGCTGTTTCAATATTTGAGCATATTCCGATATCATGTCCGGACGGGAATAATGCCGTCCGCAATTACTTATACTTACCGCAGGTGATGCTTGTCCGCGTAAACCTGCCTCAATTTCTTTCTGCAAATCTTTGGATAGCTTAATGCCATTGGCACCAAAAATTTTGATTCCATTGTCTTCTGGTGGGTTATGACTAGCAGAAATCATTACTCCACCCACAGCATCTGTAATGCTACTCAGATAAGCTACGCAAGGAGTAGGGCATAACCCTAAATACCATACCTCCAACCCTGCTGCCGTTAAACCAGCACTTAGAGCCATTGCCAGCATATCGCTGGAATTACGAGAATCCTGCCCCAAAATTACAGGACCATTATTTTTCGCACGGCTACGCAATACAATACCTGTCCAGAAACCCACTTGTAACGCTAAAGGAGCACTCAACAATTCGCCCACTTTTCCGCGAATACCGTCTGTTCCAAACAAAGGAGATTTAGGCAATACTAAGGAATTCTTTCCAAAACCACTCGCTGATATCTTTTTCCATCCATTGGCTCCTGAGGCTGAATCCTCAAGAAAACCGCCGTGGTTTCGAGTTATAAATGATACCATAACTTAAATCACTCCACACACTCACACAGGAGAATAACACTTTATACTTGATTGAACAATTCCCGTTGAATACGTTTTCATCAGGATTATTTAACTAGAGGTTTTTAGTTTTCTTTCTATAAATTTATTCTAATTCGGACAGTTTTGAGCAAACATACTTATGAATCCTATCAAGCAGATATAAAGATTCTGTCAAGTCAGTATTATCCCTGGTAGTATTCAAAACCTATTTAAATAGTTGTTAAAGTTTATCTAAAGCTATTTTTACGCTATCAATATAATTACTATAAATATTCCCTTAGCATCTTTAAAAGCTAATTTTTATTTAGACTAATATATTAATTATTTCTAATTATTAATAGCAGAATAAACACAGATATATAAGTTAAAAAAAATACTGTGTTTTTTGAAGTTATGAGATTATAAAAATCGATATAAAGTTTATAAATTATTTTTACTTCACATAAGTTAATGTAAATTAATAATAATTAGAACTCAAATAATCTATGTATTGCAGTGTAAAAGCAGACTTCGTTGATTTGCTTAAGAAATATTAATAGAAATTATCATCAATTGGCTCTAATGTTACTTTTTAGTAGTTAGTCTGGGTATGAACCGGTATGGATGAAACAAGCAAGTATGGACATTAAAATTAGATATCGAAGCTGTGAACTGTTACAGGTAAATTGGGGTTAAGGGTATTATCCCTGCCAGAATCTACTTGAAATAGCCTTCCCTACTTCTAAAAGCTTTTACTTCCATGCAAAACTTCATACCTGGAAATGACGCTATAAATAGTTAACCTTTTTATTGTTGAGAAATTTAGCATGAGTAGCAATTTAGCAACCAAATTACGTGTAGGCACAAAAAAAGCCCACACAATGGCAGAAAACGTTGGTTTTGTTAAGTGCTTTTTAAAAGGAGTCGTTGAAAAAAATTCTTATCGTAAATTAGTTGCTAACTTCTACTTCGCTTATACAGCGATGGAAGAAGAATTAGAAAAGCATAGCAACCACCCAGTTGTTTCTAAAATCGATTTTAAGGAACTTTACAGACAGCGCAGCTTAGAACAAGACCTCAGTTATTATTACGGTGCTAACTGGAGAGAACAAATTAAGCTATCACCTGCTGGTCAAGAATATGTAAATCGCATCCGCGAAGTATCGCAAAACGAACCCGAATTATTAGTAGCTCATTCCTATACTCGTTATTTGGGTGACCTGTCCGGGGGACAAATTTTGAAAAACATTGCTCAAACAGCAATGAACCTCAACGAAGGAGAAGGTATTGCTTTCTACGAATTCGATGAGATTGACGACGAAAAAGCATTTAAAGCAAAGTATCGTCAAGCATTAGATGAAATGCCCATCGATGAAGCAACAGCAGATAAAATTGTTGATGAAGCAAACGCAGCTTTTGGAATGAACATGAAAATGTTCCAAGAGTTAGAAGGTAACTTAATCAAAGCCATTGGACAAATGCTGTTCAATACTCTGACTCGTCGTCGCAATCGGGGTAATAACGAAACCGAATTAGCAACTGCTGATTAAGTTTTAATTTAATCTTGAAATATTGAATCACTAATTTTTAGGGGTGATATCTTTATGATTGCTGATGCAATGTATTTGTAATTATAAAGATATTGCCCCTAATTTGGTTTTTGACTTTGTAGGTTGGGTTGAACGGAGAGAAACCCAACATTACTTTGAGAGCTAAGCAAAGAATTCAAAATAATACAATAGTAACTATTTAGGGAGTAAGAAACTCAATATCATCTAGTCGTTATTATGGAAATTAATTAGAACGATTATAGATACTCACATCACTGCTAGTCGCAATAACAAACGACTGTCCCGTATAGGAAAAACCGTAAGCCCTAATAGTTGCTTGCTGGTCAATCTTGGTAAAATTATTTGGTCGATTACAAGTCATACCGTACAAATCAGAACCAGGTTCTACCAGCAAAATCATCTCTTCTGGAAAATTAATTGTCACCGATTCCAAACACCAATCGTCTTCAGTACATATCGGTAATCCACCACCAAAAAGACCAGCCATTTTAATTATCTTTCCCTTCAAACAGCCAATACCTTCAGCTTCCAAATATTGATTTTCATAATAATCTTCATAGTCCCTTGCAGTTTTCTCAACAGTCGAACAATCAATAACACCTCGACCTTGATGGGACAAGATTAATAAATTTTCTGTGCTTCTATCAAAACCAACCGAACACAATCCACCGACAGAAATCACAGTTTTTAATTCCCACGGTGGTGGTGGTTTTGCAATTTTTAAACTTAATAGTTTTCTTTTTAACGGTTCTAAATATTCGTACATAGTTCCCAGTGGAATGTTGGGTTAAAAGCGTTTTTTCATTGCTTCTATATCATCAAAATTATTCTTGCGCTTTTAACCCAACCTACAATACTAAAAATTATTGGATTACGTATTTACAAAATCCCAAATATTATCATCTAACTGCTGTAGAGATTCCAAGACCATATCAGCAATAGCAAATTTCGGGTTATGTAATTCTGACATTTCCGGGATAGCGATACACTTCATTTGAGCAGCTTTTGCAGCTAAAACTCCATTGAGAGAGTCTTCTAAAGCTAAACAATTTTGAGGAGATACGCCAAGTTTTTCAGCAGTGGTAAGATAAACTCCAGGATGGGGTTTTCCTAAAGGTTCGGATTCAGCCGAATAAATTATTTCAAAATCATCTGTTATATTTAGTTTTTCTAACGCAGCTTTAATAATTTTATAGGAAGAAGAAGAAGCTAAAGCAACTTTGATATTCTTAGCTTTTACAAAATTAATCGCTTCATTTACCCCAGCTAAAGCCTTACCTTCAGTCAAAATTAACTCAATTAACTTATCAACAATAGCTTCTTCAACTTGCTTTTTAGATAGCTTATCCCAAGGATATTTTTTGTACCAATATTCTACAACTTCATCAATTCTCAATCCTTTAGTTTGCAGACACATAGAAGGAATAAGAATGATATCAACCTGTTTAAATATAGTTATTTCTGCCTGCTGCCATAATGGTTCGGAATCAATCAACAAACCATCCATATCGAAAATTACAGCTTCAATCATAAAAATTGGTAATTGGTAATTGGTAATTGGTAATTGGTAATTGGTAATTGGAGATTGGTAATTGTAGGGTGCGTGACGCTCGCGTAAATATTGATGGAAAACAGTTGGTTTGTTTTGAGCGTCACGCACCAAATAACTGTAATAATAACGACTTTTTTAATAAGAAATAGAAAACCAAGAATAAATCAAAACAGTATTTAACAACTTACCAAAAAATAACCATCTATATACTATATATTCGGTTGAGATTGCAAATGAGCGCCATTTTTACCGATAACTAAGAAGCATCGCTTCTTGCTCTTTAGAAATTTCCGTAATCAAAGATTTTGGCATATTATTCGTTCGTCTTGGCATTTTATAAAGTTTTGCTATTCCAGATACCGTTTCGTCGTAAAATAACCATACCCCAAACGCTGCAAACACTGATACACAAAGCTTTTTATACACATGGCTGCAAAAATCCCCGTTACTGTAATTACAGGTTTTTTAGGTAGTGGAAAAACTACTTTAATTCGCAATCTACTACAAAATAATCAAGGAAGACGCATCGCTGTTATAGTCAATGAGTTTGGCGAACTTGGTATTGATGGGGAATTATTACAATCTTGTCAAGTTTGTCCGGAAGAAGAAAACAGCAACAATAATGATAATAATATCTATGAATTAACTAACGGTTGTCTTTGCTGTACGGTTCAGGAAGAGTTTTTTCCGACGATGCAGCAGTTAATTAAACGACGAGATAATATCGACTGCATTCTAATTGAAACTTCTGGTTTAGCTTTACCAAAACCCTTAGTAAAAGCTTTCCGCTGGCAAGAAATTCGCAATGCTGCTACTGTGGATTCTGTAATTACCGTAGTAGATAGTGAAGCGGTTGCTGCTGGAACTTTTGCGAGCGATTTGGAAGCGGTGGAATCGCAACGTCAAGCTGATGATAGTTTAGAACACGAAACACCATTACAAGAACTATTTGAAGACCAGCTTGCTTGTGCTGACTTGGTGGTGTTAAATAAAACTGATTTGGTCAATCAAGAAACCCTAGCTGAAGTGAAAAATTTAGTTAAGGAAGAATTACCACGGGTTGTGAAAATTGTTGAAAGTCATCAAAGCGAAATCGATTCATCTATATTATTAGGCTTACAAGCTGCTGTTGAAGATAATTTAGATAAACGTCCTTCCCATCACGACACAGAAGAAGAACATGACCATGATGATGAAATTAGTTCTCATCATGTAGTTTTAGACCGTACTTTTGAACCTCAAAAGCTGAAACAGCAGCTACAAACTTTAGTACAACAGCAAGAAATTTTTCGCGTTAAAGGTTTCGTTGCTGTACCAGACAAATCGATGCGTTTAGTAATGCAAGGTGTAGGAAATCGCTTTGAACAATTCTACGATAGACCTTGGAAACCAGAAGAAGCAAGACAAACTCGTTTGGTTTTTATCGGTAAAGATTTGAAGTCTTCTGATATTGAATCGCAGCTGGTTTCGTTGAATTAAGGTAATAGGTAATAGGTAATAGGTAATAGGAATATTATTGGATTTCCCCCCTCTCCTTGTCAAGGAGAGGGGAAGGGGGTGAGGTTCCTTATGAGTCAACTAATCAAACTCAACCTCAATATTTTCTCTTACCTACTACCAATTACCCTCCGGGTTCAGCAGTCGCTCATGGGGGAAACCCCCAAGACCGCGCTGCTTCACCAATTACCCTCCGGGTTCAGCAGTCGCTCATGGGGGAAACCCCTAAGACCGCGCTGCTTCACCAATTACCCAATAAAAAAAGAGGGTTTCCCCTCTTTAAATATTTACAAAACTCTAAATTGTTATAAGCGTCTTTAGCGATAAATATATTATTCTTCGACAGCCGCTGCAACTTCCTCTTGAGTCTCATTTTGAGTTTCGGTTTCTGATTGAACTTCAGTTTCTGGTTGAGCTTCAGGTTCTGGCTGAGCTTCAGCGGTTGCTTCAGTTGCTGGTGCTTCCTCTGTGGTAGCTTCAGCGGTTGCTTCAGTTGCTGGTGCTTCCTCAGCGGTAGCTTCTTCAGTTGCTGCTGGTGCTTCCTCTGCGGTGACTTCTTCAGTTGCTGCTGGTACTTCCTCAGCCGGTGCAGCTTCTGGAGTGATTCCCTGTTCCTTGGCTAACAACTGTTCGCGGAATTTAGCAGCCATCTCTTCTGCTTTATCAAATACCGCATCCCGGTTCTTAATCATGTCACCAGGTTCTGGTTCAAGCTGCTTGGTAGAAAGCGAAATTCTACCTCTTTCCGCATCCAAGTCAATAATCATGACTTTCAATTCATCATTGACGTTGAATACGCTGTGGGGTGTATCAATATGCTCGTGAGAGATTTCGGAAATGTGTAGCAAGCCACTCACGCCACCAATATCTATAAACGCACCGTAAGGTTTAATACCGCGAACTGTACCGATTACAACTTCGCCTACTTCCAAACGGTTCATCTTGCGTTCAACCAATGCCCGTCTGTGAGACAGTACAAGGCGGTTGCGCTCTTCGTCTACTTCTAAGAATTTTAATGGTAATTCTTCGCCCACCAAATCTTCCTTTGGTTTGCGAGTACTTATATGAGAACCAGGAATGAAGCCACGCAATCCTTCAATTCGTACCAAAGCTCCACCACGGTTGGTTGCAAATACGCCGGAACGCACTGTGGCATCCTCTGTTTGTAACTGACGTACCCGTTCCCAAGCCCGCATGTACTCAATACGGCGAATAGAAAGAGTTAACTGACCTTCTTCATTCTCATCACTGAGAATGTAAAACTCCCGCGTTTCGTTTGATTGTAATACTTCCTCCGGGTTATCCACCCGGTTAATTGACATTTCTTGTATAGGTATATATGCCGCCGTTTTAGCACCAATGTCAATCAGAGCGCCGCGCGGCTCTAAACTAAAAACTGTACCTGGAACTATATCCCCTGGGCTGAAGTGATAATCGTATTTATCAAGTAAAGCCGCGAAATCGTCGTGTGTAAACCCAATATCATTGGTTGGTTTCTGATTGACATTTACCATGCTTTATGTTTCCTGGTTTTATTCTCCGTAAAATTTTTTTGCCTCCTAGCGATGTATATCCAATCGCCTCGTTTTGGCAGTCCACACTTATATCCAATATTATCCTAGCGCAGAAAAGCCGATAAAAACACACATCAACTTTCAGATTATAGATTATATCAAATATCAATGGTTTTGGTACCGTTAATGGATAAAAAATTTGAAAGGGAATTGGGGATTGGGCATTGGGGATTGGGCATTGGGCATTGGTAATCGGTAATTGGGGATTGGGGACTGGAGAAGATAACTCTGAACTCCGTTAGCGTAGCGTCTCCCGGAGGGAGATACCACCAACCACGAACTCCTAACCCATTACTCATTACTCATTACTCTCTACTCCCTATTCCTAAACAAAAAACAACCACTGCTATTCTTCAAATATCGATAGCAGCGGCTAATTCAAATTAAATTAGAACTGAAAATTTTGCATTTTGCCGAAAATATCGGCATTAACAAACTTTCTATTAATCCTCTTTGTTTTCAATGCGAGGAGGTTCGCGGAATGCGATGGCAAAAAAGATGGTGCCAATCGCCAATGCTAAAACTAAAATGTATGCAACTGCTTCCATGTTTTTATATTCCTGCTGACTCTCAGGCTGCTATTTTTAGTGTACCAAGCTACAGGAAATAATGGTCGCGTAAATAAGCCAAATATGAGTTTTAGTTTTATTTCGCGACCATTCTTAACATTCCTTTACATGAAATTACTCAAAACGCAGTTGAAAGGTTTTTAAATTAAGCGGTTTCTCTTGTACGAGTGGACTTGTCACCCACTTTCGCAAAGCGACCCCATTCCACTTGCTCTTCCATGTCAGCGTCAACACCAGCAAATACATCTCGGTAAATTGTCCGAGAACCGTGCCAGATATGACCAAAGAAGAACAATAGCGCAAATACAGCGTGTCCGTAGGTAAACCAACCTCTAGGACTGGTACGGAATACACCGTCAGATTCTAAAGTTTCGGTATCAAATTCAAACGGTTCGCCTAATTGAGCTTTACGAGCATATTCTTTAACTTTTACGGGGTCAGTAAAGGTTTGACCGTTTAAGTCACCACCATAGAAGCTAGCTGTAACACCAGTCTGCTCGAAACTGTATTTGGATTCTGCACGACGGAAGGGTATGTCAGCACGGACAACACCATCAGCATCGGTCAGAATTACAGGGAATGTTTCAAAGAAGTTAGGCAGACGACGTACATCTAATACGCGACCTTCACCATCTTTGAATACGGGGTGTCCCAACCAGGAAACAGCTATACCGTCACCTTTATCCATTTGACCGGTACGGAATAAACCACCTTTTGCGGGGCTATTACCTACATAATCAAAAAAGGCTAATTTTTCAGGTATTTCAGACCAAGCTTCTTCTAAAGAAGCACCGTCAGCCAAACTAGCCTGGACGCGACGGTCAATTTCCTGATGATAATAATTTTGATCCCATTGATAACGAGTAGGACCGAATAACTCTACTGGAGTAGTTGCGCTACCGTACCACATAGTACCGGCAACTACGAATGCTGCAAAAAATACTGCTGCAATCGAACTCGAAAGTACGGTTTCGATGTTACCCATCCGCAATGCTTTATAAAGACGTTCGGGGGGTCGTACAGTCAAATGGAATAAACCAGCAATAATTCCGACAATACCAGCAGCAATATGGTGGGCTACAACACCACCAGGGTTAAACGGGTTAAAGCCCGCAGGTCCCCATTCCGGAGCTACTGGTTGAATATGACCCGTTAATCCATAGGGGTCAGAAACCCACATACCAGGTCCAAATAAACCGGTGAGGTGGAAAGCACCAAAACCGAAGCAAAGAAGACCGGATAAGAAAAGGTGAATACCAAACATTTTTGGTAAATCTAAAGCAGGTTCACCAGTACGGGGGTCTTGGAATAATTCCAAATCCCAGTAAACCCAGTGCCAAACTGCTGCTAAGAATAGTAAACCGGAAAGAACGATGTGAGCTGCTGCCACACCTTCAAATGACCAGAAACCAGGATTGCCAGTAGGATTGCCAGTAACACTCCAACCACCCCAAGATTCAACAACACCCAAACGTGCCATAAAGGGAAGTACAAACATCCCTTGTCGCCACATTGGGTTTAGTACTGGGTCTGAGGGGTCAAAAATAGCTAGTTCGTATAAAGCCATCGAACCAGCCCAGCCTGCTACTAGGGCTGTGTGCATTAAATGTACTGAAATAAGCCGTCCTGGGTCATTCAGAACGACTGTATGTACTCGGTACCAGGGTAGTCCCATCGACTACGCTCCTCCTCGATGAATTATGTTTACAAACAATTTCAGAATGAGCTTTTGTTATAAGCAAATTTTGCTTTTTGCAGTGACATACCTTCATCAAATCGTAAATAATTATGATGTTGGATTCCCAGCGACTCCTCACAGAGGACATTAACTGAGCTTTTAAGCCGTGTGTCCCACGGGCTTTCTATCAAATTTGTTTTCTGAGTTTGTGGGCTGCAATTAGCATTTATTAATCTATACCCACATCCTACATATACTATTAATTACCCCTCTAACTATTACCTTCACTTCTCAACAAGAGTGAGATGCAAAACAAAATTAGAGGATATTTTAAAAAGTGTAACTATTGATGTAACTGTTTGCAAGAGTGTTAACAGCAGCCTTGACAACTATATGCGGTAACAGCCGCGAGTATGATAATACTCATTTTTCTTAAAATTTGCTTCTGATGTGAGTCGATACAGCTTGCAAAAGTATTAATTTTCATAACATATCTCATAGAAACGCAAATCTTTATAACTACTTTTTTTGTAAGTATTTTCACTAGCATGAAAAGTATTAAAGTAGCCAGAAAGATTTGCGATCGCAAAATCTTCTTTCTTAGATATTTAATTGTGGATTTTGGCAACGGATTCAAAGTTGGATTCAGCAGGGGATGTTTTGGCTTGTTGTTTTCCGAAGAAAATAAGCAAAAACAATTTTCAATGAAGGGGAGGTATGTTGTTGAATACAGAATTTATGATTACCATCAATCACTCTTATAGTGCTACGCGAAGGTCAAAGGTTAAAAGTTTGTGAGTTATAGGTTTCAGACTTTGTTAATGTCCTAATTAATGCCCTAGCTTAATTACGTAGTACTATATGTAAGTTGGATTGTGAATGACGGTTAAACCTAAAATCTGAAATCAAGAATTGACCGATGTTACTTTATAACAGAGTGAATATCTTGCAGCTGACATTTAGCAGAAGCATTTCCTAAACGTTCGATAACTTGTTCAGCACTAATTAGACGTTTCAAAACTACTTGACCGATACTTTGAGGTGGTATCTGTCTTGGTACAGATAATGCAGGTTCAACTTCGACAGTGACAATAGCATCTTCAACTTGGTAAAGCCACATTAGCTCAGAATCTTCGACTAAGCAAAGATTTAATCGTTCAATTTGTGGATGTCTTCGCCATGCTGAGACTTGCCAGAGTCCATCGAATGCCCACACTCTACCAACCTTCCAACCATCGGACAAGAAAAAATATTTCACGTTTAATATCCTGTTAAAAGTTAAATAACAGGTCAAAGGTTAAAGGTTAAAGGTCAAAGGTTTAAAATAATTACTGCCTTTGTTTCTTAAAACCTGGTATTAACTTAGATTTATATACCCATCTAAATGACGAAGTGATTTTTCATCATCACTAATCGTACAGTTCAAATCAGAACCTAAGACCCGAGAAAAGCTTATCAAACCTCCTGCTGTTAAGTTAGTAGTTTAAGATAAATTTTCTTTGCTTTTTTCAAATTAATTATTTTTTATTTACAGAATAAGTTGAAATTGAGAACTGGGGATTGGGCATTGGGCGTGGGGAGATGGGAAAATACAATAACTGTAATTGCATCACTTCATTGCTTGTTACTAACTCTTAACTCCTAACTTTTAAGCCTTTGACCTTTGACCTTCGACCTCTAACCTGAAATAAGCCTAGAGATATTGTCAAACATATAGTAAAATATCTCACTGCTTATTTTTACCAATTTAATACCTAATTCTATGGGTTTGTTTTCCTTATCTATAAGACAGTGGGGACGAATTAGATTGCTGTTTTCCCTGTTGTGTATGTGTGTTTTGCTGGTTTCTAGTTGCGCTAGCAATCAAGTTACGTCGGATTCTTCTGCTTCTGCTTCTGGGAATGGTCGGATTACTATCGGTACTACAGGTAAACCACGTACTCTTGACCCTGCAGATGCTTACGAATTGTCTTCGCTGTCGTTGGTGTACAACATGAGCGACCGACTCTACACTTACGAACCGGGAAGTACGGAACTCAAACCCGAATTAGCTACAGCTTTACCTACAGTGAGTGAAGATGGTTTAACTTATACTATTCCGATTAGGGAAGGTGTAGTATTTCATGACGGTACGAAGTTTGATGCGAAAGCGATGGAGTTTAGTTTGCGTCGCTTTATTGAAAATAAAGGTAAACCATCTTTTTTGCTTTCCGATAGCGTAGAATCTGTCAACGCTACGGGAGATTATGAATTAATAATTAAACTAAAACAACCCTTTGCAGCTTTCACTTCGTTACTAGCTTTTTCTGGAGTTCCTGCACTCTCTCCTCAAGCTTATGAAATTGGTGAAGGGAAATTTGAACCAAATAAATTTATTGGAACCGGACCTTATAAATTAGCCAAATATGGGACAGATTCGCTGATATTTGAAGTTTTTGATAAATATTGGGGAGAAAAACCGGCTAATAATGGCGTTACCGTACAGATTCTCAGCAGTGGAGTGAATTTGTATAATAATTTCCGCAAACAAGGTGTAGATATAGCTTATGTAGCTTTAGACCCCGACCAAATTACCAGCTTGGAGAAAATGTCCAAAGAAGGTAAATGGAAAGCAATTCCAAATGAAGGAAGCGTCGTTAGTTATTTGACACTAAATCGCAACCAGAAACCTTTAGATAAAGTAGAAGTTAGACAAGCTATTGCTGCGATGATTGACCGCAAATTGATTTATGACAGAGTGTTATACGGTCAAGCAGAATCGGTATACAGCATGATTCCCACAACTTTTGATGTTTACGAACCAGTATTTAGAGAAAAATACGGTCAAGGTGGTAATGCAGAAAAAGCCAAAGAATTATTGAGAAAAGCCGGTTTTTCTAAAGAAAATCCCGCAGTCGTAGAAGTTTGGTATCCTTCAGCTTCTGCACCTCGGAGTTTAACAGCTTTGGTTTTGAAAGCTTTAGCTAAAAAAACAATGGATGGGATGTTGGTATTTGATATAAATACCGTTGAATCAACATCCGCTTTCAAAAACATTGGTAAAGGATTATATCCAGGATTTTTACTTAGTTGGTATCCTGACTTTTTAGATGCAGATAATTATATTCAGCCATTTTTATCTTGCGAACAAGGTTCTGTGGAAAAAGGATGTGAGAAAGGAGGAAGTCAAACCCAAGGTTCGTTCTTTTATAGCGAGAAAATGAATGAATTAATTAGTCAACAGCGTCAAGAACAGAACCCTGAAAAACGCGAGCAAATCTTTGATGAAATTCAAGAAATATTATCAGAAGAAGTCCCTTATGTTCCGTTGTGGCAAAGTACAGATTATGTATTTGCTCAAAACGGTATTACCGGGGTGGAATTAGATGCAACTCAGAATTTGATATATCGAAATCTTAAGAAGAATTAGGGATTGGTAATTGGTAATTGGTAATTGGTAATTGGTAATTGGTAAAAATAAACTATCCCCGCCGACGGTTGAAAACTGTGGTCTAATAGCGAAAGTCCTCTTTTAGAGGACTGAAAAAAATAAAATATGCAAATATTTTCGGTTAAAAGTAAATAACTAATGTTTTCAAAAAAACAATATTAAATTATAAATTACCCATGCCCAATGCCCAATTTCCCATGCCCATTCCTAACTCATAACTCATAACTCCTAACTAAAATTATGTCTCGTTCAAAAGCTTTAGCTTATTACGTTACTACTCGTTTATTGCTGGCTCCGCTGCAAATTCTGACTATTATTACTCTGGTGTTTTTATTACTTAGAGCGACACCTGGAGACCCGGTTGATGCTATTTTAGGTGGTCGCGCTCCGGAAAGTGCTAAGGAAGAATTACGCACGCAATTAGGTTTAGATTTGCCTTTGTGGATGCAATATTTTAGATACTTGGGTAATTTGCTCGTTTTGGATATGGGTGAATCTATAACCAGTCGCGGAGAGCAGGTTTGGAAGATTATTTGGGATTATTTTCCCGCTACGGCAGAATTAGCAATATTTGGAATCTTTTTTGCTGTGTCTATTGGTATTGGTGTGGGTGTAATTTCGGCTTCTCGTCCCGGTACTAAACTTGATTTAGGTGGAAGATTATTCGGTACTATTACTTATGCAATGCCGATGTTTTGGGCGGGAATGATACTACAGCTAATATTCGCTGTTTGGCTGGGTTGGTTTCCTTTGGGAACAAGATTTCCAGCAAATATGACCGCACCTACAAAATTGACTGGATTGTATACGATAGATAGTTTGTTAACTTTTAATTTTGGTTCGTTTTTCACGGCTTTAACATATATCATTTTGCCTAGCTTTACTCTAGGATTGTTACTCAGCGGTATATTCGAGCGAATCGTGCGGGTGAATTTGACGCAAACAATGCAGTCGGACTATGTGGAAGCAGCAAGAGCAAGGGGAATTCAAGAAAGAAAGATTTTGATTTCTCACGCTTTGAGAAATGCATTGATTCCGGTGATTACTGTATTGGGATTAACCTTTGCATCTTTACTTGGTGGAGCGGTTTTGACCGAAGTAACATTTTCGTGGCCCGGATTGGCTAATCGATTGTTTCAAGGAATTAGCGAACGGGATTATCCCACGGTGCAGGGAATAATGATATTTTTCGGGACAATTGTTGTTATCGCGAGTATTTTGATTGATATTTTAAATGCTTATGTTGACCCGAGGATTCGGTATTAAGTAATTGGTAATTGGTAATTGACTATAGTTTTGTAGTTTTGTAGGGTGTGTTGTCGCGGAGCGTAACGCACCTTTTTGTGGTAATTGGTAATGGGAATTGGCAATTATAGTCATTCTAAATAATAACCATAATTTTCATAATTGAGTAAACCCTTATTTCAAGAGGAATCCAGGCTACTTAAAGCATACGGAAATTAATTGGAATGACTATAGTTTTGTAGAGTGTCGTTAGATGTAAGTCGTAACACATCATTTTTTAATTATGATAATCTTATATTCGTCCGCAATGATACTTAGACTCTTGCCTAAATGAATAGTGATATTCCGGTGAAAATCCTATTTTTAGCTGCTAATCCCACAGATGTTTCTTTACTACGTTTGGGTCAAGAATTGCGAGATATAAAACAACAGCTACGAATTTCTCAGCAATCGGGAAGGTATCAGCTAGAACAACGAGAATCAGTTAGAGTTGGGGATATCACACAGGCAATCTTTGATTTTGAGCCGCAGATTATACATTTTTCTGGACACGGTACAAATCGAGGTGAATTGTGTTTTGAAAATGAAATAGGTCAAAGTCAACCCGTAGAACCAGAAGCTCTAGCAGCAATGTTCGGGTTATTGGTAGGGAAAGTTAATTGCGTGCTGTTAAATGCTTGCTATTCTGAAATTCAAGCAAAGGCGATCGCCAAATATATTCCCTATGTGATTGGGATGAACAATTCGGTTGGAGATAAAGCTGCGATTGCATTTGCAGTTGGTTTTTACAAAGCGTTATTTGCAAATTCTGGGATTAAAAAAGCATACGAATTTGGCTGTGTAGAAATGGGTCTCCAAGGTTTTCCAGACCGTAGTAAATCAGTTATTTATATCAAAGAATCTTCAAGTGATGTTCCACAGCCAAAAAATGACATAATCATTCCCAATCCCTTTATTCCTCGGAGCGGAATAGTCAAAAACGCTAAAAAATTCTTTGGTAGAGAAAAAGAACTTAACCGGATATTTGAAACCCTCAATAGTGGAAGTAGCGTAGCGCTAATTGGTGCCAGAGAAATTGGGAAATCTTCACTACTTTGGGCTATTTCTCAACAAGCAGAAACAAAATTAATCCCACCTCGGAAAGTAATTTATTTGGACATGAGCCAAGTTTATGACGAGGATGATTTCTACTATGCTTTATGTTCCGAGGTCGGAATAGAAGATTGTAAAGGAATTCGCTTGACAAGAGCTTTAAAAAAACAACGTCCCCAATTGCTGCTGCTACTTGATGAAATCGAGAAAATGACTTGGGATGGTTTTACAAATCAAGTGAGGGGACAATTACGGGGATTGGCTAACGGACATGATGCTCCTTTACGTTTAGTTGTGGCTGCTTCTACTTCATTAGATAAACTTTTTCCCGACA
>JBCBHT010000004.1:41520-87907 GCA_038525335.1 Cyanobacteria bacterium J06621_15
GGATTGGCTAACGGACATGATGCTCCTTTACGTTTAGTTGTGGCTGCTTCTACTTCATTAGATAAACTTTTTCCCGACAGTAATGATGTAGGCATGGTTTCTCCCTTTCAAAATATTTGTCTTGAGGAAGAGATTAATTTGTGGGATGAAGCTACTGTTCGCGATTTTATTAGCTATCGATTGAGGAATAATTTGATTCAGTTTACAGAATCAGAGATTAGAAAAATTATTATGAACTGCGGTGGTTATCCCAAGGAAATCATGCAAATGTGTTATCGAATTTATGGACGGTATTTGGAGGAGTTGAAATAATGACCCAAGAAACACCCGTACCTCGTCTAGATTTAGCGCCAAAACTTAAGCGTCCGCTTTCTCTGTGGAATCCCTTAGATTATTTGCGGTTGTTGTATTGGGTGTTTTATTTCCCCCAAGCTTTGCGGTGGTATGTGGATACTTTTGGGGGTGGGTATATTCCTTTAGGAGGAATGAATTGGCGCAATCCCATTCAGCGTAATTTATTTGTTCAAGGATTGCTATTAACAGTTATTACACCAATAGCTTTGAGCAGACTTCTAGAGCAAGTAGGTGTTTCAATTGATTGGTTTGGCGTGGCTTTAGGCGTGGCTGTTGGTGTGGGAAGTAGCATGGGAAGTGGCACGGCTTTTAGCGTGGCTTTAGGCGTGGCTTTTGGTGTGGGAAGTAGCATGGGAAGTGGCGTGGCTTTTGGAGTAGGAAGTGGCGTGACTTTTGCCGTAGCTTTAGGCGTGGTTTTTACCGTGGGAAGTGGCATGGTAAGTGGTATGGCTGTAGGCGTGGGGCGTGGCGTGGTTTTTGACATAGAACATGGCATGGTAAGTGGCGTGTTTTTAGGTGTGGCTTCTGGGATGGCTTTTGGCATGATAAGTAGCGTGTTTTTAGATGTGGGAAGCGTGGCTTTAGACGCTTTTTTAAGCGTTCTTATCGCCGTGACTTTAGGCATGTGTTTAGGCATGTTTTTAGGTGCGGGAAGCTTGGCTTTTGGCATGGCTTTTGGCATGGCTTTTGGCATAGCTTTTGGCGTGGGAAGTAGCATGGGTTTAGGCATTGAAAGTAGCGTGGCTTTAGGTGTGGCTTTTGGCGTGGCTATTTTGCGTCCAGACAGTTTGTTGATTGGTTTACCCTTCAATATTCGGCATTTACACAAAAGTAGCTTAGTTTTTTCACGCATTACTTCACTACCAATTCCATTACTTTCTGTTCGTTTAGAAAAATGGTTGCAAAAAGATTGGGAAACAGGTTTATACAATGCGAATCAGCTGCTTGCTTATACCTTGCAATTTATTCCTGTTATTACAGCATTAAATCAAGTACTCAACAAAATACCTCCAGAACAAATAATCTATCGTATTACTCAATTAGCAGAAAAACCTTTTGACTGGGAATTAGTGCATTTTATATCTGCTAATTTGAATGAACAACTTAAATCTGAAGCTGTTAGGGGTATATCCTTCTTACCTAATAATTTGAAAAGACGATTACAGAACCTTCTCTCAACAGAGACACGTTCAGATAACCCAACCCGCGCAACTGCTGCCGGTTTCTGGTATCTCCACGAAAAAGAACCAGCTAAAGCAGAGGAAGCTTTTACGGTAGTACGTCCTATGCTTTACGGGGAAGAAATGTACGCTCTTGCTCAAAATCTTGCAGTTTTTCATAAATTCAAGAATTTTGATGATATTATTAGTATCCCTATAGAGACTTTACATGTAACGTCTCTACAATCGTTTCAGGAAAATATTTTACGTCCAAATACTTGGCAAGCAATTTCTAGCTTGCATCGCGTTGTCGAAGATACCCAAACTGTAAAGCGCAGTATCTCCCGTACAACCCGCGCTTTTGCTCTAAACCAAGCTCAAGGAGAACTTACCAAAATCCTCAATAATCCCCAAGCTTTACCCCAAGCAGAACGAGAACTCATCATTGATATAGCCCAAACTTGGCAAAAAGCTTTACTGCAAGTCGCTGGTGAAGTCGGAGAAGCCACTATTACTAAACCCGTCCGCAATCCCTATATTATCGGTGACCCAGTTATCGGAGAAAAATTTGTGGGAAGAGAAGAGGTAATGAGACAGCTTGAAGAATTATGGGTGATGGGTGAGCAATTACAGTCTGTGGTGATTTATGGTCACAGACGCATGGGTAAAACTTCGATTTTACGCAATGCTGCTAACTCTATAGGTTCGGGTGTAAAGGTTGCCTATGTCAACATGCTAAATGCTGGCAACATTTCTGAGGGAGTTGGGGAAGTTTTAATGGCGATATGCGATGTTGTTTCTGAAGCGGTAAATGTTCCACCCCCAGATGATGATAAATTACTCCAGCTTCCCGAGCGTACTTTTCAAAGATATTTAAAACAAGTTGTAAATCAATTAGATGAAACCTCTCATGGAACATCTTTAGGGGGTTTAATTATTGCTATTGATGAATTTGAAGTAATTGAAGAACTAATTACAGCAGGTCAAATTCCGAAAAATTTTCTAGGTTATCTGCGGGGTTTATTGCAAATGAATTCTAAAATTGCTTTTGCTTTTGCTGGTTTGCATACCCTAGAAGAGATGACAGCAGATTATTTTCAACCTTTCTTCGCTAGCGTTATTCCTATTCACGTAGGTTTTATGGAGCGTGCTGTTACCCGTCAAATTATTGCTAATCCTGTAGAATTTTCAAATAATAATGTAGAGACGTTACATATAACGTCTCCAGAGGAAGATTTTCTTCTCGATTACAAACCAGAAGCATTAGATGCAATCTACGAACTCACTCACGGACAACCTTATTTAGTGCAATTAATCGGCTTTGTGTTAGTTCGACGCTACAACGACCAAGTTTTTGAATTAGGACGAAAGCGCGACCCGGTTTTCACGGTGGAAGATGTGGAAGCAGTTATTAATAATACTGAGTTTTTTAAGCGGGGACGCTACTATTTTGAAGGGGTTTGGAGTCAAGCAAAGCAAGGTGCGGAAGGACAACAAGCTGTACTTAAGTTACTTGCACCGCATCCAGAAGGATTGAATTTTGAGGATGTAATAACAGAAGTTTCTATACAAGGTTTTGATAAAGCAGCTTTACAACAAGCACTTGATACTTTGAAACGTCATGATGTAATTGAAGAAACTCAGCAGGGAAAATGGCGGATTATTGTGGAGTTATTCCGTCGTTGGTTGGTACAGTAAATTTTATAGATTTAGCAGTTGTAAATTAATTATTAATCCCATCTCCTACAACAGCATCCCAAGCACCAATTTCAGCTTGATATTCTTCATCTTGAGCATCCTCTTGTAGAGCAGTAATCATTTGTGATTCTAACTCACAGCGACGATGTTCTTTTAAAACTTCATTTATGTAGGTACTGCGATTGTCCTTTGCTTGAGAATCTACAAATTGCAAGATGTCATCTTCTAAAATAATTGTAATTTTCTGCATAATTAAAACTTTACCAATTATTAACCTAAACAAATAGGTTTCAAATGTATAACAGTTATTTTAACCATCAAGTATTTTTACTTAATAAAAAAATCCTATCCCTGGAAAATAATCCCTATAAAATCAAAATCAATCACCAACTCTTAACTTAAACCCGCTATAACAAGAATAAGAAGGCTGTAGTTGGGGCAAAAGTTCGATGGGATGGACACCATTAAGGGAACGTGTTGACGAACTACCTTTGGTTCTTGCTGGACCAATTTTACGACGCACTGAACCGGATTCTGTAACTGTATGGGTGGCTTTAAAAGCAAGTCGTCATGTCACTTTAACAATATTTGATGAAAATCATAATTTTTTATTTGAAAGTACTAGAACTACGGCAAGAATTGGCATTAATTTACACGTTGTTGCGGTGACTGCTAATGCTTCATCACATATACTTAAAAATGATGAAAATTATCTTTATGATTTACATTTTGGAAATGGAGAATTACTTAGCAGTCCTGGTATCTTAACTACAGAAGGTTCGCTTCAAGATATTACTTATTCTCAATATACTTTGCCTTCTTTTGCATTACCTCCAAGTGATTTAAAAGATTTACGAATTATTCACGGTTCTTGTCGTAAACCCCACGGTGAAAGCTTGGACGCGCTTGCGGCTATGGATAAAATGATAAAAGAAGCTTTAGAAATAGAACCTAAAAAACGACCGCATCAACTGTTTTTAACTGGCGACCAAATCTATGCTGATGATGTTGCTGATGTATTACTTTTTATGTTGATGGATGCGGGTGAAACGCTTTTGGGATGGTCGGAAAAATTACCGGATGTGGAAAATTTGGAAGAATTACAACCGGGGAAACGCAATGATTTAGCAACCAAAACTGCTGGTTTTACGGCAAGTATTGGTAAGCTAAATAACTTAACTGATATTGCAGAAAGTCATTTATTTACCTTCGGGGAATATATGTCGATGCATTTGTTTGCTTGGAGTGATGTATTGTGGGTCGAACCTGAATTTTTTCCCGATTTTAATGATGTGAATTCGGAGCATTGGGAAGTTAAAAATGATGAAAGAAAGGAATTAGAACAAGAAGTTAAATATATTAAAGAATTTTGGTCAACTCTCAAAAGTGTCAGACGTGCTTTAGCAAATATTCCTACTTACATGATATTTGATGACCACGAAGTTACTGACGATTGGTATTTGAATATGGCTTGGTGTTCCCGGATTCTTGATAAACCTTTGGGAAAGCGGATATTACAAAATGGTATGCTGGCTGGTGCGATTTGTCAGGCTTGGGGTAATACACCGGAACAGTTTGAAAAAAACACTAACGGGGAGGAATTACTTAAAGCTACTGTGGGTTGGTCTGTTAGTGGTGGTGTGAATGCAATTTTTGAGGAACAGATTGCTCGACGATTAGGTTTACCAAGTGTTGAAGATATTCAACAGAATTCGCAAAAGTTACCTCATTCGGATGCAGGGTTAAATTGGCATTATATTGTTAACGGTTCCGGTTATGAAGTTATAGTCCTCGATACTCGCACTTGGAGGGAATTTCCGGGTAAAGATTTTGATTTTCCGGCTTTAATTAGTAAGGAAGGTTACGACGAACAAATATCAAATCAGGTGCGTCAAAATGATATCAAAATTAGTTTTGTAATTTCTCCGGGTCCTTTTATAGGAGTACCATATATCGAAAATTTACAAAAAATTGCTAAAGGAATTTACGAGAAAATTGGTAATGCTGCTTGGGGTTTTGATACGGAAGCTTGGGCTTTAAATAAAGTTGCTTTTGAAAGAATGATTGCTAGATTAGCGTTAAGAGCATTACCTAATTCAAAGAGTCGCGTAGTGTTTTTATCTGGGGATGTTCATTACAGTTTTGGTGCGCGTTTACAATATAGTGCAATACATCCTTTTGAAAGTACAGAATCTGTTAACTCGGAATTAGTAATTGCTCAATTAACCAGCAGTTCTTTAAAAAATGAAGTCGGAGGAATCGGTGGAAGCCATTCCGCTCACAGACAAGGTTTTGTACCTATTAAAGTTAAAAGCGATTTACCAACAGCAGAAGTTTTAGGATGGGAAAATAAACAAGAAGAAGAGGTAACTATTGGTAATATGAGTTTGCTGGTGGAAGAACTATTTCAAAACATTTCTTTAACAATTAAGGATAATCCTGGGATAATTGATTTAGTCAAACAGAGAAATAGTTTTCGGAAGTTAGAAATTACTAAGAAACCCGAATGGTGGTATAGAATTGATTTCCTCGCATCAAAAGATGAGGAGTTAGAGAAACCAGAAACAGAGAATAAAGAAGCGATTTCTGTAGTTGCTCCATTACCGGGAGAAAACCGTAAACCAGCTTTAGAAAAATATTTATCAATGGCAAGAAATTATAAAGAATATCTGAGCAAAAAAGGACACGGTACAGAAATTGTTGGTTTAAATAATTTGGGTGAAATAACTTTTGAAATAATCGATGATAAACAAACAATTGTTCAAACTTTATGGTGGAGATTGGAAAGCTGGGAAGATGACAAAATGTTAGAACCTTTTCCATTGACTAGATGTGAAATATCTTTGGAATTTGATGACGAACAGCATCCGATGAGTGATGTAATAAAAGAAGTG
The DNA here is from genome assembly GCA_038525335.1 of Cyanobacteria bacterium J06621_15. Taxonomy (GTDB): domain Bacteria; phylum Cyanobacteriota; class Cyanobacteriia; order Cyanobacteriales; family Nostocaceae; genus Rivularia. The sequence continues at coordinate 47,627 of JBCBHT010000004.1, forward strand.
ATTAACAGTGAACAGTGAGCAGTTAGGAGTTGGGAGTTAAGAGTTAAGGATTTAATATTATAAAATAAAAAACCGCAGAGAGCGCGGAGAGCGCAGAGTAAAGAAGTGAAAGAGAGATGGTAGGAGTTAATATTTAATAATTGACGCTGCTGAATACATTTTGTTAAAAACATGAAACCTGTGTAGAGACGTAACACTGTTACGTCTCCTGCAATGTGAAATCATAATTTCATATTACGATTCAGCAACACCCTCTGGATAAAAACTGGTAATTGATAATTGATTACTGATAATTGATAACTGTAATGGCTCGAATTAGCTACGGTTTACAAGTTCAGAAACGAGCGAAGCGTTTGCTTAAGTCACTTTTGATTTACGCAAATGATGAGTTTGATATGTCTAATGAAGCTGTAATTGATGCAATTCGTCCTCATATTAAAGTTCGTTGGTTGACGGAAAAACGTCTTGTTATCAGAACTAAAGTACGGTTTTTGCTGGAGTTGACAGGATTAATTGATGATGAAACAACTTTAAAAGCAGAACAAATTAAAGAAGCACTCAAACGGTTTACCGATTTTCTCGAAATCCTTGAAGATAATCGTACAGCGAAAGGTGGTTCGGAAAATTGGCATTTTACTTTGAATCTTTGGTATTCTCGCTGGGAAACTGAAGCGAATTTACAACAATTTGATAAGGAATGGGAAAGGAGGAAGGGAGGACAAGGAGATAAAGAGACAAAGGGACAAGGAGACAAGGTGAATTTTTCTTCTACCCCCTCTACCCTATCTACCCCCTCTTCCCCCTCCCTAAACTGGAACGAAATCTGTCGTCAAACTTTAGAAAGGGATAATCACAGAAGATTGACTACAAATCCCCTTACAAGTGCAGATGGTGTGACTTTTGCGTTGGATGAGGTTTACGTTCCTTTGGGTTTGGTGAAACGAAATCAACGGGAAAGACGTGGTGGTGATGTTCATCCAGGGAAAGGTTCGCAGCTATATGAATCGGAAGATGGGGATGTTAGCGAATATTTTTCGCTGGATGAGTTTGTACGGTTGTTGCAATTAAAAGAAAATAATCGCATTGCTATTCTAGGAGAACCTGGTGCTGGTAAAACGACGCTCTTACAAAAAATTGCAACTTGCTTAGCTGATAATACCGATTTTTTACCGATTTGGGTTTCTCTTGCGGATTTACAGGGAAAGAATTTAGAAGATTATTTGATTGAAGATTGGTTAAAAGTAGCTACTCGAAAACGTCGTATTTCACCGGAAATGGAAGACGATTTTTGCGAACAGTTTAATCAAGGTCGGGTGTGGTTGCTGCTGGATGCTGTTGATGAAATGGCTATTGAGTCGAGTTTGGCTTTAAGTAAAATTGCTGATTATCTCAAAAGCTGGGTAGCTGATGCATCTGTAGTTATTACTTGTCGGTTAAATGTTTGGGATGCTGGAAAAAATGCTTTGTCGGATTTTGATACTTTCCGCAACCTGAATTTTACTTACGGTAATCCCAATTATTCGGATTTAATGGGTCAATTTATTAAATGTTGGTTTCAACAGAATCCAGAATTAGGGGAAAATTTACGGACGGAGTTAGAACAACCCTCGCGTAGAAGGATTCGCAATGCTGTCAAGAACCCTTTGCGATTGGCTTTGATGTGTCGTATTTGGGGATTAAGACGTGGTGGTTTACCCAATACCAGAGCGATGCTCTACGAAAAGTTTGTAGAAGCAATTTACGAATGGAAGCAAGATAAATTCCCAACCACATCAACCCAGAGAACCCAGTTAAATCAAGCGTTGGGGAAACTCGCTTTAATGGCTATTGCTAATGAAAAAACTAAGTTTCGTCTCAGACATCGTTTTGTCTGCGAAATATTAGGGGCACCCGATGAGGGAATGTTTCAATTAGCACTTCAATTGGGCTGGCTTAATCAAGTAGGAATATCAGAAGCTCAAGGAGAAAAAGTATACGCATTCTATCATCCAACCTTCCAAGAATATTTCGCAGCATTAGCAATCAACGATTATTCATTCTTCCTAAATTCTACCCCCTCTCCCCCCTCCTCCCCCTCTCTTCCCATCTTCGAGTACCAATGGAAAGAAGTAATTTTATTATGGTTAGGTAGGGATGATATTTCTCAATCAAATAAAGAAGATTTTATCAAAAAATTAATCGAATTTGAAGACAATTGCGGTGGATTTTATAGTTATCAAGCTTATTTTTTAGCAGCAGAAGCAATCGCTGAATTTGCTGATTGTTCTTTCTCTGAAAGTATTTTGAAACAGTTGATAAAATTGCGATTTGGTTATTATCATCCTACACAAAGAAGATGGTGGAGATATCCTTCAGTAATTTCGGAAAGTGCGCGAATTACATTTTTAAAAACCGACCGTAGCTTTGCTATTAATGCTTTAGAAGAATTTATCGCATTGAATCAAAGCGATTTTGATACCTGGAATGCTGCTTACAGTTTGGGAAAAACATTTGACCCTGGAAACGAAATTGCAATTTCAACTTTAGAAAAAATTATTACATCTTTTTATCACGAAAATTTTCGTTTACAAGCAGCAGATAGTTTAGCCAAAGTTCAACCGGGTAACTCTATCGCGATTGCAGCTTTAACTAATATAATAAAGTCAGCTAAAAAAGAATCCATTCGTAGAAAAGCAGCATTTAGTCTTGGTAAATGCGAACCAGAAAATCAAATTGCTATTTCAACTTTAGAAAAAATTATTACTTCATCAACAAATAAACAGCAAAAATATTATGCATTAGAAAATCTATTAATTATTGCTCCAGAAAATAAAATTGCTCTTGCTGTAAACAAGTCGAAACAAAAAACTGATAAAACCAATAAATCTATACAGCAGAAAAAATCAAGAAATAAAGCCAGAAATGAAAATAGAAATAATCAGAAAGCAATTGCAGCTTTAATTGAAGGAATCGAAACAGCAAAAAACGATGATAGCAAAAGACGTAGAGCTTCTAGCTTAGCGAAATTAGAACCGCACAATCAACTTGCTTTTAATACTTTAATAGATTTAGTTAAATCAGCTAAAAAAGATTCCGATAGAAAAAATGCTGCTGAGGATTTAAAAAAGATTATTGATAACGAACAAATGCAGCAATTAATTTTATCCTTAAAAGATTGTTTCTTAGAAGAAATTAACGAAGCAAATTTAGAAGAATCTAAACATTGTTATAAACTGCTGTGGTATTGTGCTGAAAAGTTAAATTATGGAGATTTTTATCGAGCTTGGAATGGTGAGTAAAAATAGGTAATATAGCGTTTCTCACTTGGATAGAATACAAGAAACTACTCCCCTTCCCTTCTCCTTAATAAGGAGAGGGGTGTCCGGAGGACGGGGTGAGGTTTCGAGTGTATTGCACTCAACCGAAAACTGCTATATTGCTCATAGTCGTACTGGAACACTCAACTTTTGGCGCTATGAACGCAGTTTTCTCGCAGAGTAAGCGCAACTACGAACGAACTTAAAATAATTATTTATTAAAAAGCCTGTACCCACTCTTTCACAAAATACTCAGTCCAAATTCCGTTTTTCCAATAAGGGTCATTTTCTACTAATTTTCGTACCGTTTCTTCGTCTTCTGCTTCGTAAATTCCAAAAACTTTAGTAGCATCTTTTGTTGGACCCAAGGTAACTAAAACACCATCTTCTTTTTGCTTTTTTAATCCGTCTAAATGGTCTTGACGATAAGGAGCGCGTTTTTCTAAAACGTTCTCACAGTAGCTGCCCCACATTATATATTTAGTCATGATTTTTCAATTAACAATGAACAATTATCAATTATCAATCATTTTGGTCATTGATAATTGATGATCCACACCCTCCGGGTGAAAATTGATAATTGATTAACTCCTGAGACTTACTCCAAATTTCTCAACTAAACTATCTCTTACCTTTTGATGTACTGGTTCTACATCAGCATCTGTTAATGTACGTTCTTGGGAACGATAAATTAAGCGAAATGCTAAACTTCTTTGTCCTTCGGGTACGTTTTCTCCACGATATTCGTCAAACAGTTCTACAGAATCTAATAAACTTTTACCGGCTTTGGTAATTGCTTTTTCTATTTCGGTTACTGTTAAGTTAACTGGTGCAAAAAATGCAATATCTCTGTCGGATGCTGGATAACTAGAATATGATTTGAACTTTGGTGTCAATATTTCGTCTTCATCAATCGCATCTAAAAGTACTTCTAAACTCAATTGGAATACATAAATTTCGTCAGGTAAATCTTTTTCGCTGCGAACTTGAGGATGTACTTGTCCGAATACTCCTAATCTGTTTCCTCCCACCCACAGTGAAGCGGTACGTCCGGGATGTAAGCGCTCGTCACGTCTATCGGGTTGGTATTCTACTTCTAATCCCATGATTTTGAAGACGCTTTCTAAAATACCTTTAGATTCAAACCAAGTTATTGGTTTTTGACTACCTCCACTCATCCATTTACTCGAAGCAATATCACCTCCAATAATCCCAGCTACAGTATCTGCTTCTTGAAAACCGTCTTCTTCTTCCCAAAATATTTTTCCGATTTCAAAACCGTTGAGCGCACCATTTCCTTGCTGAATATTATATTGGAATGCATCAATTAAACCGGATATCAAATCGGTTCTTAATGCTGAATATTCTGCAAATAAAGGATTACTGATAACTATTTGTCTGTCTTCTCCGGGTTTTACCAAGGAGTAGTGCATTAGTTCTGTTAATCCGGTAGCGCGGAATGCTGCTCGTAATTTGCGAACTAATTCCTGGTCTACTGGTAAATAACCAACCTCCGGTTTTTCTGGTAAAGTATCGCAAAGGTTGTCGTAACCGTACAAACGAGCAATTTCTTCAATTAAATCAATTTCTCTCTCTAAGTCTCTGTAGCGATATGCTGGTACATTAACAGCCCAAGTTCCATCACCGGAAACAGTTAAACGACATCCCAAAGCTGTTAAAATCCGTTCAACATCTTCTCCTTTAATTTCCCCAGTTTCTTCTTCTCCTAAATCTACAGGACCAAGTATTTGATTCACTCGGTCTAAACGTAATTCTACCGAACGACCCCAAGCTGATGTTTCGGGACGGGTATCGGAAATTTCTTGAGTTTGTAAACTACCACCAGCGATTTCTACAATTAAAGATAAAGCACGACGACAAGCAATTTCTAATTCAGCTTGATTTACTCCTCGTTCGTACCTCGTAGAAGATTCGCTTCTCAAACCAGCGCTCCGAGATGAGCGACGAATTACAGCATTATCAAATAAAGCTGCTTCTAAAATTAAACTTTCAGTTCCATCGTGGACTTCGCTTTCTTCTCCACCCATAACTCCCGCTAAAGCAACGGGTTTGTCATTAACGGTTATCAATAAATTTTGAGTTGATAATTGACGGGTTTTTCCATCCAGGGTTTTGAGATTTTCTCCGTTATTCGCAAATCTTACCCCAATACTAATATTTTCGCTTCCAGCAATACTTTCCAATCGCTTGCGGTCAAATGCATGTAAAGGCTGTCCCCATTCCAACATCACATAGTTAGTAATATCAACTATATTGCTAATCGGTCTCACTCCCGCAGATAATAACCTTTGCTGCAACCAGTCGGGAGAAGGAGCGATTTTAACTCCTGAAATAACCGTTCCAATATAGGCAGGACAAGCTCTCGTATCATCAACTTTGATACTTAAATTTCCTGCACCTTGAGCAATGGACAATTCTTGTGGTTGAGAAATTTTTAATTCAGCCCCAGTTATTGCTGCAACTTCCCGTGCTATTCCTACCATACTCAAAGCATCAGCACGATTCGCGGTAGCGGTGACATCTAAAATAACGTCGTCCAAACCCAACAGGGGACGGACATCAGCACCGATTTTGATATTTTCTCCAGAAAAAATATGAATTCCATCTACATCGGTAGGTAAACCCAATTCTTCCAAAGAACAAATCATTCCTTGAGAAGGTACACCTCGCAATTTAGCGGGTTTAATTTTTAAATCTTTGTTTGGTAAGTAAGTACCGACAGTTGCAACCGGCACATATATATCTGCCCGAACATTATTAGCACCGCAGACAATATTTAAATTTTCGCCTTTACCTACATCAACCTGACAAACGCTTAATTTATCAGCATTTGGATGCTGCTCGCGCTGAACAACTTTTCCGATAACAACCCCGTTAGCCCAGGTTCCACGGTCTTCGATATCTTCTACCTCGAACCCTGCCATAGTCAGTGTTTCCGCGAGGTCTTCTGGGCTTAGCTTTAACTCTACAAGTTCTTGCAACCAATTTAAAGAAATACGCATGGAATATATGCCGATTATGCCTTCTTATAATAGCGATTAAATAAATACGCACAGACTATTTTAAATGGGAATGGGTCATTGGCAATGGGAAATAAATTAATCAACCCAAGTAATGTTCATCTACAGCTTGCTGCTATTTTCAAATTTATATTGATTTTGGCTGTAATAATTTTAGCTATTAAAAAACCCGATTTTCTCGAAGAAAAACCGGGATTATTGTTCTTGTAAATACCATAGAGTTGGCTAATTTTGAAATAAAAGTAATTTAGCTTACATAACCTCAGTTTGTTTAATCGCTAAATACAATCAAACAGAACACCATTGATAAATTTTATTATTAGTTAAAATAAATCTAAAAAGTTATAATTTTTTTTTATTGAGTTGTTAATATACTTAACCGCTTTTTACTTTATCAATCCATGCTCAAAACTATATTGAATTTTGAGTAGATACACTGTAGAATAATATTGAATACTGAGAGAATTAAAAGACAATCGATTTTACAGCCCCAATTAACTGCTGCCTAGTAAAAGGTTTTGTCAGATAACAATCTGCTCCTTGTCTCATTCCCCAGATGCGGTCAATATCTTTGTTTTTAGAGCTACAAAAAATAATCGGAATTTGCTTTGTATCTACATCCTTTTTTAGCTTACGGCAAAATTCAAAACCACTCATTCCTGGCATTACTACATCCGTAATAATTGCATCTGGCTTATGTAGTCGTGCTTTTTCAAAACCTTCTTTACCATCATTTGCTCTGATGACAGTATATCCACCTTCCTGTAAAAAAATATTCATTAACTCCATTTGAGAAGGAGTATCTTCCACAATTAAAACAGTAGCCATTTTTTCCTCACAATTTATACTTGTTAGACATTTACTCGAACTATCTTCTATCAACAACGAGTCGTTGATAGACTCGGGTCGTCACGAATATATAACCGATATCATCTCCACAAATCAAGTTAAATGCATAAATACCATTTTGAGTAAATCTGCACGAGTGAACGGTTTAGTCAAATAACCGCTTGCTCCCACTAATCTTGCTTTTACTTTATCTACAAATCCTTTACTTCCCGTGACCATGACAATAGGAGTATTTTTGAATTTGGAATTGTTTCGGATTATCCGACATAGTTCGTAGCCATCAATTCCTTCCATGTTCAAATCTAATAAAATTAAGTCTGGCTGATGTCGAATAATTGACATTACAGCTTTAAGAGGATTTTCTATAGTTACAACAGAGAAACTTTCATCTTCTAGGAAACGACTAATTTCTCTTAGCATTACTGGACTATCATCTACAGAAACAATTTTATAAACTTTCTGTGATGGTAGATTTTCTTTTTGAGAAACAGCTTTAGTATTAGCTAAATTTTTCTCTTTTTCAGTTTTTTCTGGAGAAGTAGCAACAGGTTGCGAAACGGGCTTAATTGTTACCTTATTAACGGGTATTCTTTGTTTTGGAAGGGGAGCGGTATGTTTTTGGTCGGTATTTATTTTTGCTAAATTTTGTTCTGTGTTAACTACTTCTTCTTTATTTTCTTGCTTTACCTTTGTAGAAGTATGAGATAACAAAACATCGGTCTGAGGTAGCTTATCAAACGGTGGGTCTGGTTCGTGAAGTAGAATTGCTCCACTTTGGATATATGGGTATAGACTCCTTGCTAACTGAAGTTCATCTTGATTCATGATTACAGCAAGATGACGTAGACTAAAACCCTTCATCCAGTTTAATAAATTTGGCTGAACTTCTGAGATTTTTTGTACTTGAGTTTTCGTGTTAATCCATAAATAAGGACGCTGAAATGGAGAAGTAATTTGTGGATTTAATTTATACCAAGATTGCAGCCTATCCTGAGAAAATGATAATAGTTTTTCGGCATCTAGTCGGCAAATTTTAGGGGATAAATTTAAATGTTTATGAAATTTATAAGTACCTTTTTTTATTAATAAAAATGATTCTATTACTTCTTTAACTAACTCTTGAATTAATATAGCTGCTTGCGTTGGATTCAAATATTTTTGATTAACTAACCAGCAAATAGCCTGATAATCTGAAGGTTGTTGAGGAGATATTGACTCTAACCCATCTTCTACAGTTTTTTCTGACAAACGTTGCGAGTCTGGTTCAAACATCATTCGCAATTGTACCCGGATTTCACTTGTCAAAGCTGGTATTTGAGTTGAAAGTCTACGCAAATGACGCTCAAGTCTATCAAAGGGTTCTACAGAATGAGTTGCATATGCTATTTTTCCTTCTTCTAAGTAAATCCACCAGTTAACACTATTACTTTGAATTTGCAAACAAGTGTTCTCAAAACAGCTAGATAAGTGTCTTAACAAACTTAAGGGAGGCAATTTTGTAAAAGTCGCAAAATTATTCATATAGGATAGAGAATTACAGTAAATAAGACCAAATATTTGTAAACATCAATTCAATCCAATTAAGTATAAAAGAGTAATTATTCATTATGAACTAACAGTTAGCTCTTCTTACATGGATATATTACCAGCTAAAAATATTACATCACAGTTTAATTGTTACATTTGTTTTTAGAATATAAGAACTTCAATACATGACATATGCTGCTAAAAGCAACTATTTATGAAAAGATGTTAATTATTAACTCTCTTCCTAGTAAAATATATTTTTCAATATGAGTGCATTTCATCTAATCTGAGTTTTTTCTACATCTAATCTTTAACTTTCTAAGTATGCATGAGTACGAAATTATTGTATTCTAGATTTATTGTGTATATAAACCCATAATTGCTTAAACCGTTGCTAATCCGCATTCCATAAAAATGCTTACGATATAGCAAATAAATAGTAAAGCTATGTTGAAATTTATAAGTAATAATGCACTAGTAATTTACGAACCTTTGTAAAAATAACCATTGTCTAAAGTGCCACAACTATGGCTTATTTAGAGCTTTAAACTATATACTTTGTACAACCTAAAATCAAACCTTAGAACTTCAATATAACACTGAAAGTTATGTCCGATACCTTAAGACTAGATGAAGTAGTTGATTTCGCGGAGAATCCAGAACCTCGTTGTCCATGCGTGCTGTTATTGGATACATCTGGCTCTATGCAAGGAGCACCAATAGAAGCATTGAATCAAGGTTTGCTTAGTTTTAAGGATGAACTTACAAAAAATCCATTAGCATCAAGAAGGGTAGAGGTATCTATAGTTACTTTTGATAGCAACATCAATGTAGTACAAGATTTTGTCACCGCTGACCAATTTACTCCGCCCATCTTAACAGCACAGGGATTAACTACCATGGGTGCTGGTATCCACAAATCTTTAGACTTGATTCAAGAACGTAAAGCTCAGTATCGGTCTAACGGAGTTGCTTACTATCGTCCTTGGGTATTTATGATTACTGATGGTGAACCGCAAGGGGAACCTGACGAAGTTGTTGAGCAAGCATCGCAACGCTTGCAGGGTGATGAAACAAATAAGCGTGTTGCTTTTTTCTCTGTAGGAGTGGAAAATGCTAATATGGCTCGACTGAGCCAGTTAGCCGTTCGTACCCCCCTAAAGCTAAATGGATTGAATTTCGTCGAAATGTTTGTTTGGTTATCTGCTAGTATGTCAGCGGTTTCTCATTCTAAAGTAGATGAACAAGTTGCTCTGCCACCAATTGGCTGGGGTTCTGTTTAATATAGTGCAAGTAAAGCAATTAAACAGCCCGAAATATTGGTGAGTTTATGAATAGTTCAATACAAAAGCTTCATTGGCGAGTAGTAGGTGCATCGGTTTGTGGAACAAGTCATGTTAAGAATTCTCAGCTTTGCCAAGATGCCCATCATTGGGAAATGCTGCCAGATAATATATTGGTAGCAGCAGCAGCAGATGGTGCTGGTAGTGCAAGTTTAGGAAAGGTCGGAGCAATGGTTGCTGTGGAAGCGGCAATTGAGAATATATCGATGAAGGAGGTTAACCAAGGCACCCTAGATAATGATAATTCTGCGAGGTCGCTGCTGAGTGAAGCAATTTTGGCTGCGAAGACAGCAGTTGAAGAGGAAGCAATAGCTTCTAATAGACCGCCTAAAGATTTAGCAACAACCTTGATTATTGTAGTAGCTACACCCACAGTCGCTGTAGTAGCTCAAATCGGAGATGGTGTTGCTGTTGCTAAAGATAGCATGGGTAATTTAACCGCTCTAACTGTTCCTGATAGTGGCGAATATATCAACGAAACTAGTTTTTTAACTTCACCCACAGCTTTAGATTCGGTACAGGTTAAGGTATGGAGACAGAGTATTACTAATATTGCACTTCTTACTGACGGATTACAAATGCTGGCGATTAATATGTCTGTAGGATTGCCACACAAGCCGTTTTTCTTTCCTTTATTTGATTTCGTCGCTAAGGCTGAAGAATTAAAAGGAGCAAAAGAGCAATTAGTAAAATTTTTACGTTCCGATAAAATTACACAGCGTACCGATGACGATTTAACTTTAATAATAGCAGCATTAAGTGATTCATAAGTGTGTTAATTCAGATTAAGAACCGCAGTCAAATTTAAACAATAAAAGTGTAATTTAAAAATGCAGGTACTACACTGTCTTCCCAATCAAAAAAATGTTCCGATTAACCTCAGCGTAAGTTTAGGACGTGGTGGTGAAGCGTGCATCTACACAGTACCGTCAGATGCTGAAGCGGTCGCCAAGGTCTACCATAAGCCTGATATCCAAAAAGCTCGTAAGTTGGAGGTGATGGTTCTCAACCCACCAGAAAATCCTACAGCATCTTTAGGACATATTTCTATTGCTTGGCCAAATGAATTAATTCGGGCTGCAGACGGTAGTAATAATATTATTGGTTTCACGATGCCGCGCATTAGGGGAATGCGTCCCATCATCGATTTTTATAATCCTAGGACTCGCCGTCAGCACTGTCCTCTATTTAATTATCAGTATCTGCTTCGCACTGCTCGTAACTTGGCTGCGGCTTTTGCTGCTTTACATGCTAGCGGATATTGCGTTGGTGATGTCAACGAATCGAATATCTTAGTTAGCGATACAGCTTTGGTCACTGTGGTAGATACCGATTCGTTTCAAGTTCGCGACCCACAAACCAACACTGTTTATCGCACTCCTGTAGGTAAACCCGAATTTACCCCTCCAGAGCTACAAAACAAAACTTTTTCCGAGTGCGATCGCGCAATTCATCACGATTTATTTGGACTTGGGGTACTAATATTTCAGCTATTGATGGAAGGTACCCATCCCTTTTCAGGAATTTACCAAAGTGTAGGTGAACCCCCACCATACGAAGCTCGGATTGCTAAAGGACATTTTACCTACAGCGTAAATCGGCGCGTACCTTATATTCCTACACCGATTGCACCATCTTGGGAAGTTCTTCATCCTACCTTACAGCAGCTTTTTGTCCGGTGTTTTGAAGATGGTCATAACAACCCAAGTATTCGCCCAAATGCTCAAACCTGGCTTTTAGCCTTAGCTGAAGCAGAAGATGCTCTACGTACATGTCAGAAAAATCCCCAGCATTTGTACAGTAACCATTTGCATAAATGTCCTTGGTGCGAGCGTAGTGCAAAATTGGGTGGAAGAGACCCTTTTCCATCAATTCAAGATGTTGCAGCCAAGAAACACCTAAAGCCACGTCCCAAACCCAAGCGCAGACGTACTACCACAACTCCCAGAAGAAGAACTACTGCTACAGTAGCTACTTCAAGAATTAATCCAAAGTATCGTTCTCCAGGGAGAAGGATTTCTTTCCATCAGCCAAGCAAACAGCCAAAATTTTATCCATTCGTTTTATGTTTACTTGGATTCCTAACATTGGGCTATGTGGATATAGTTACTCAATTTACAAAATCCAACGTTGAAGAAAATCAATATGCTCAACAAACTTTAATTAGCTCAAAATCAACTGAAACGAAAAGTAGTTTTAAAGATTATTACAAAGAGGGTCGTGCTGCTTATAAAGGCAGAAAATACGAAGAAGCCATTGCTAACTTTGCTCAAGCAATACAGAAAAATCCTGAAAGTGCAAAAGCTTATGTTAACCGGGGCAACTCGCACTATAACTTAAAAGAATACGAAGCAGCCCTTACAGATTATACTCATGCTCTTAAGTTAAATCCGAATGCAATCAAGGCTTTTGTCAATCGTGGTAACGTTCGTTACATGCTCGCCGAATATAGTAGTGACCCTGACAAAGAATATAAATTGGCAATTGAGGACTACAATCAAGCATTAAGAATTGACCGAGATGAAGTCGAAGCCTATATTAGACGAGGTATTGTACGTTCTCAAATAGCGAAATTCTCTGGTGATTCACAAAAAGATTATTTAAGAGCAATTGAAGATTTTAATCAAGCATTACAAATCAGTCCTTCCAAGCCAGAAGCTTTTTATCAAAGAGGTTTAGTTCGCTATCAGTTAGCACAATATAGCAGTAACTTTGAGCAGGAATATAAGAAAGCTCTTCGAGATTTCAATCAAGCACTACAGTTAAACTCTAAATTACCCAAAGTGTATTTAAAGCGGGGTTTAGTTCGCTACGAACTTGCACAGTATGGTGGAGGAGAATCCAGTGCATATCGTCAGCAAGCAATAGAAGATTTGCAAAAAGCGGCAAAAATTTCTCTTGAAAAAGACGATATGGACAATTACCAGCAAGCTCTCAGCAGTATTTGCGTTGTTGTTGACAACAAGTGCGATACTTTATTCCAGAAAACAAGTGTAGTAGAACAATAACTGTTGCTTGATTTTATTTAAGCCGATAATTAGCAATACTTTTGTAGTACAAATAATTGGATTTACACCTTCAAGCGCGGACGCGGTAATATATCGCATCCGCGCTTATTCGTAATTTTGATTGAATCTCAAGTTTGTCAAATATGCTTTTTGTTTACACTTTACCTGCTGGGTAAACCTCTCGGGTATTTCTGTTTAAATTGCGACGCATTAAAGCCCCTCTTCTGTCACTTTCCGAAAACTTTTGCTTTTTTATAAGCTCTAAAATATTGTACACAAAGCAATTGCGCTTTTACAGCATATTCCAGGCAAATAAAGTACAACCATAAATTATAAAACTCTTGTGGGGTGGACATCCCTGTCCGCCCAAATGTACCTCATAAAGATGAAATATGCTGTATTTTAACGAAGTTCGTATTTATTACCCTTGTTTTTCACCTAATATTAAATTACGAATCAAATAAAATGATAATTTTTAATTCATCACTAGATTTATTATTTAATATTGTTTTATTTAGTGCATTTTCATATGCAATGCTACAAATCCCATCTAGATTATTTAAGCGTTATAAATATTTTGAATTACAAAATTATTCACAGTTTATATTGCTTGAATATGACAGCCAAATTATCGGATATATCAGATTTTTTCAAAAAGCTGAATATTTTATACTGAACCACATCTATGTTCCTAATAACCTAAAAGAAGAGCTAATTAAGCTTTTTATCAAATATAAGATTAGTAGCTCAGTTCAACCCGTATATATAGCTTGTACCAAAAAAGAAAAGCAATTTTACATAAATATTGATTTTCAGCAAATAGAAATACAAAAATTGCCAGAAAATCTGAGATTCAGTGGTTGGCTAAATCAATTTTTTGGTAGAAAGAATTTGGTGCTTTCTCGCACACTCAACTGGGGTTGCAAACCCCCGTACTAGCTCATGGGGGAAACCCTCAAGACTGCACTGCTCTTCAGTCTAATAGCTAAAGTCCTATAAATCTTACATCTTGCACTATTTTCAATATCCGCCTTAGAATAAATTCTCAGGCTAATATAAAAAAAAGTCTGATAAATCAGACTGGGAAAGGCTTTTAGTGCGTTTTAACGTACTTTGTATATTAGCCTTGGAATTGATTCCAAGGTGGTTTTTGCGAATAGTGCAAGTGTTATATTCATAGGACTTATGCTATTAGCTCGGGGTTTGTAACCCTGAGTGGGTATGATAAAAAATCCATCAAAATTAATGTGGTGAAATACAAGAAAAATCAATAAACTCTTAAAACTTTCACCTCTTCCCCAGCACTAACAGACTTCTTCCCAACTTCCAAAACAGCCAAAGCATTGGTCTGAGCTAAATTAATCAAATTTCCAGAACTTTTACTACCACCAGCAGCACTAAAATAGTTAATACCGTTAACTAAATCTAACCTTCCCCAAATATAGGTTTCTCGTTTACCGTTGGAATTTAAATCTTGGCGAGTCTGTGCTTTGATAAACTTAGGCTGCCAACCTTCCGCAATGCTGGAACATTTTTTGATAACCGGTTCCACAAAACGCCAAAAACTCACCAAAGCTGAAGCTGGATTTCCCGGTAAACCAAAATATATTGGGGAATGGGGAATTGGGGATGGGGGATTGGGGATTGAAAAAGTAGCAACGGTAAGAGGTTTTCCCGGTTTCATTGCTACGGAACGCACTTTTATTTCTCCTCCGAGAGATTCGAGAATATTGTCAACGTAATCATAATCTCCCACCGACACACCACCCGATGAAAGTACTATATCGGCTTTTGTAATTGCTTCTTTGATTGCTGCTTTGATTGCTTGGGGTTCATCTTTGATAATTCCCAACATCAAAGGTTCACCTCCACACTGTTTAATTAAAGAGAATAAAGCATATTGATTTGAATCTACGATTTGTCCCGGTCGTAGAGTTTCTTCTGGTGTTATCAGTTCGTTACCCGTAGATAAAATTGCGACCCGAGGACGACGAAAAACCTTGAAACTAGTACATTGTGCTGCTGCTAAAACTGCTATTTCCGGTGCATTAAGCACAATTCCTGCTGGTAATAATTCCGCTCCAGCTTGATAATAACTAGCACGATGTCTCACAAATTCTTGAGGTTCTGGTGCTTTGAGGATGAATACATTATCATCTTCACAACGAGTATTTTCCTGCATCACAATAGTATCAGCACCCTTCGCCATTACAGCACCTGTAAAAATTCGCGCTGCTTGTCCCGGTTGAATGTTAGATTGAGGTTGATAGCCTGCGGGTATATCCTCAACAATTTTTAAAACCGCTGGCTTTTCTTCACTAGCTTCTCGAACATCATCGTAAATTACAGCATAACCATCCATCGCAGAATTATCCCAGTGAGGAAAATCTAGTTGACTAGTGACGGGTGAGGCTAAAATTCTTCCGGTAGCTGAGAGTAAATCAACGGTTTCTGTATCTGTTTGATTTAAAGGTTTGGCTAGATTAAAAATAATATTTTCTGTTTCGTTTACTGATAACATTGTTGGTTAATTTTAATAGAAAGGGAATAGGGAATAGGGAGTAGGGAGTAGGAAGAATTTAGTTTGTTTATCTGTAAAATGCTGTAAATAATTGAAAAAATAAGTTATTTGATTAAAATATAAAGAATAATAATTACAACTAACTACTAACTATCAATTACTAATTATATTTTGCTCAAGATATTGAGCAATTTCTTTTTTATTCATGCTTCCTTCAGCGACTTTCAATACTAAAAGATAAGTCTCTTCGTCATTGGTATTCAAAATATAGCTATTTATTCTTAAAAAAGTATCCATCACCGCAAAAGCTGTTCATTTATTACCGTCAATAAAAGGATGGTTTTTAGTAATATGATATAGATAAGCTGCTGCTTGTTCGTAAATTGTTGTATGTAAATATTCTCCGGAGAATGTTGCTTGTGGTTGAGCTAAAGCTGATTCTAATAAACCTTCATCTCGGACACCAGCGGTACCACCGAAACTCACAATTTGGTCTAAATGAATTTCTATTACATCATTTACAGACAAAAATTTAGGAATCTGCAAGACGACGATAAACCTCTTTTCTTTCTCGTTTTGATGCTAAATAAGCTTGCCATACTTCACTTTCTTTTGAATTATCTTGACACTTTTCTTTAAAAAAGCGTACCACTTGTAATAATTCGTCTAACTGTGATTCGGGAATCTGTTCTAACTCTTGAATAATTTGTTCTTTGACATTCATTTTTCTAACCGATGTTACAGTTTCATTTTACAAATTCATATTTTTAAACATGTAAATAAAAACAATCAACAGTAAAAAGAGATAGTAATTACAAATAAAACTTCTTCTCTCTTTCTCTCTTCCCGTTCCTCTGCGTTCTCCGCGCTCTCTGCGGTTTTTATCCTAAACTATTTAATTATAAAATGGTAGATGCAGTTTAATTTTAATTCCAAAAATAAATTAAAACCTAAGCCATTTGCTTATTTTGATATTTCTTCAATTCGCTTGGTGCAAACACACCTTCTTCCGTAATAATTGCTTCGATTAATTCTGCTGGAGTCACATCAAAAGCAGGATTATAAAAATCAACACCTTCTGGTGTAATTATAGTTTCTCCTACTTGATAAATTTCTGCTGGATTGCGTTCTTCAATAGTAATCTCATTACCATCAGCAATAGAAAAATCAACCGTAGATAAAGGTGCTGCTACGAAAAAAGGTACATTATGAGCTTTTGCAATCAATGCCAAACTGTAAGTACCAATTTTATTTGCAGCATCACCATTAGCTGCGATTCTGTCAGCACCAACCACAACAGCATGAATCATATTCTGTTTCATGCAGTGCGCTGCCATGCTGTCAGTAATTAAAGTTACGGGAATACCTTCCTGCACGCATTCCCAAGTAGTTAACTTTGCACCTTGAAACCTGGGACGAGTTTCTCCAGCCATAAGCTTTTCTAAACGTCCTTTCCGCCAAGCTGAACGCACTATACCCAAAGCAGTACCGTAACCCGCAGTGGCTATTGCACCAGCATTGCAGTGAGTTAATATAGTTAATTTTTCCGGTGTTTCTGGCAGTACTTTCAAACCATTGTCACCAATTCTATGACAAGTTTGTAAATCTTCAGCATTAATAGCTTGAGCGGTTTCTAAAAGAGTATTTTTAATTTCTTCGATAGTGCCGATTGATTCATAAGCAGTTTTAAGCATCCGTGAAATTGCCCAGAACAAATTCACTGCTGTAGGACGGGTTTCTCGCAGCATTTGTGCGACCTGCTCCAAACGGTCAAGAAATTCATGACGGTTATTTGTCCCAACTTCCCGTGCTCCCAAGTACATACCGTATGCAGCAGCAACCCCAATCGCAGGAGCACCACGGACAATCATAGTTTTGATAGCCTGTGCCATATCTTCACTGCGGTGAATTTCCACATAGGAATATTCCAGCGGTAAACGAGTTTGGTCGAGTAAAGAAACCGAGTTATTATGCCAGATTACAGGATATACGGGATTGTTTTGCGACATATGAACGTTGAAAAATAAATTTAATTGCTCGGTCATGGGAGGAGGAAGAAGGAATGAGGGAGTGAGAGAGGGAGAGAGTGAGGGAGAAGAAATTATTATTAACTCCTAACTCCTAACTCCTAACTCCTAACTCCTAACTCCTAACTCCTAACTATTCCCCATTCCCAATCACTTGCAATTAATTGTAATTAAACTACAGCGGATGGTTGATTGCTGAAAAAAGTTTTTAGGATATTTTGAGCAATTTGAGGACTAGTTAAACCTAATTCGGCTTTGCTTTCGTCTGGGGTTGCATGGTCTACTAGAATATCTGGTACTCCCAAACGTTTGATGGGTACTAGAATATCAGCATCCAATAGCGCTTCTGCAACTGCGGAACCAAATCCACCCATTACACAACCTTCTTCTAAAGTGACTACTTTCCCTATTCGTTTTGCTAGGGGGAACATCAATTCTGTATCCAAAGGTTTACAGAAACGAGCATTAATCACAGTAGCTTCAATACCGTGTTCGCTAAGAATTTCGGCTGCTTGCAATGTGGAATTCACCATTGAACCGTAGCCTATCATCAATACGTCATCGCCGTTACGGAGAATTTCACCTTTACCAATTTCTAAAGGTTCCCAACCTTCTTCCATCAAAGGAACACCGTAACCATTTCCGCGAGGGAAACGCATTGCAATGGGACCTTTGGTATAGTTAACCCCGGTAACTGTCATTCGCTGTAATTCGGCTTCATCTTTAGGAGCCATCATCACCATATTGGGAATACAGCGCATATAAGCTATATCGTACATTCCCTGGTGAGTGGGGCCGTCATTACCGACAATTCCCGCTCTATCTAAACAGAAGAATACAGGTAAATTTTGGATGCAAACATCGTGAACAATTTGGTCGTAACCGCGTTGCAAAAATGTAGAATAAATATCGGCAACCGGACGCATTCCTTGAGTCGCTAATCCAGCAGCCAAGGTGACAGCGTGTTGTTCGGCAATTCCCACGTCTATATATTGGTCTGGTAATTTCGCTTGTAGCTTATCCAAACAAGTCCCCGTAGCCATTGCAGCGGTAATACCGATAATTTTCGGGTTTTGTTCGGCAAGTTTTACTAAAGTATGAGCAAAAACTTTCGAGTATTTCGGTGGTTTAGGTTTACTCGAAGGAATTGCTTTACCAGTTGTTAAATTAAATGGACTTTGAGCATGATAGCCGACTTTATCTTTTTCAGCGATATCATATCCTTTGCCCTTAGTAGTCGCTACATGAACTAAAACCGGTCCAGGAATTTTATGTGCTTGCTTAAAAGTAGCAATCAAATCTTCTAAATTATGACCATCAACCGGTCCCATATAGGTAAAACCGAGTTCTTCAAACACCGCTCCCACCTTAGGAACCGCTAACCGCTTCATTCCTTCTTTGATGCGTTCGAGTTCGGGTGGAATGGAATCTCCCCCCACAAAAGGAAGCTGCTTGAGTTGTTCCTCAAAATTATCCTTGAAGAACTGCATCGGTGGAGACAACCGCATTTTATTTAGATAGCGGGGAATCGCACCAACGTTAGGAGATATTGACATTTCGTTGTCATTGAGGACAACTAATAAATTAGTATTGGGCAAATGTCCGGCATGGTTGATAGCTTCCAAAGCCATACCACCAGTCAAAGCGCCATCGCCGATAATAGCAGCAACTTTAAAAGTTTCACCCTTCATATCTCTCGCAATCGCCATTCCCAGACCCGCAGAAATACTAGTAGAAGCGTGTCCCGCACCAAAATGGTCGAATTTATTTTCGCAGCGCTTTAAATATCCTGCAACTCCATCCTTCTGTCGTAAGGTGTGGAAATGATTATAGCGTCCTGTAATTAACTTATGGGGATATGCTTGGTGTCCCACATCCCAAATAACTTTATCTCTATCTAAATCCAGGGTTTGATAAAGCCCTAATGTCAGTTCAACAACACCCAACCCAGGTCCAAGGTGTCCTCCGGTAGCTGCTACCGTTTGTAAATGCTTGTCTCGAATTTGACGGGCAATCTGCTCTAGTTGCCGAATTGATAACCCGTGCAACTGATTTGGATGAGTAATTTCACTCAGGTGCATATTTACTGGGTTTTCCTCTCTACAATTATTTGTATATTGATTGTCCCACGGGAATGGGAAAATCGGGGGAATTTAGGGTGAGGAGATGAAGATATGGGGAAAAGGAGGAAGAGGGGGAAGAGGGGGAAGAGAGGGAATAGGGGGATAGAGAGATATTTAAAGAGGTAATTACGAATTATGAATTATATTTTCGGCTTTATGAAGCTATAGCTTGAATTTATGGAAAAATTTGATTTGTTTATAATTCCAGCGGGAATACATTGTAGAGACGTAGCATTGCTACGTCTCCCTAAGGTTGCGAGAAAAACAAACCCTTGAGAATTTATGTAATCAACTACTAATTAGCAATTCGATTACTTCAAAACCCTTTTGGATTCACAGAAGCTCCAGGAACCACCGGTGTATCGGGTTGTGGCTGCTGTCTTTCCAAATACTGACTTAATACATAAGCCATATCCCCGCGAGTCATGGGTTTAAGAGGAGAAATCTGAGGTTGCCAACTATCAATAAATCCTTCAGTTATAACCGTTGCAACTGCTCTTCTAGCCCAATTTGGAATTGATTGTTTATCCGAATATCTAGAAAGTATTTCGTTTACCGTATCATCGGAAAACTGAAATACACCGTAAGCTTGAGCAAATATAGCTAGACCTTCGGCTCTAGTAACTCTTTGATTGGGAAAGAATAAATTACCTCGATAACCCTTCATAATCCCGGTTTTCAAAACCGTTTGAATATCTTCATAAGCCCGGTGAGAAGATGGAACATCTGCAACTTGGACATCTTCCGACGGTAAATTTCGCTTATCAAGCTTAAAAGTTTTGACCATAATCGAGGCTAATTCAGCCCGACTCATTAATTTTTCAGCATGAAAATTGCCATCCGAGTAGTTAGTCATTAATTTAGCTGTAACTACCTTCTTGATAGCCCGAGATGATTGTGCTGAATTTTGCTGCTGGTTCTCTTCAACATCTACGTTATTAAAATCGGGTAGTGGCAAATTTTGCTTTTGCTCCCGTTCCATTTTTACCAAGTATGGCTGTTTATCAGGATTTTTATCGTTTTTTTGTGGTTGAGCGTAAGCAGCGAGAGAAAAACCCGGTATCAAAAGAATTAATGAAAGCTGGCTGATAAATTTACCCATGATTCTATAGTTGTAATCAAAATTCTACCAATTTTAACTGACAACAAGGGTAACTGAGTAGTTTCTCAAATTAAGTAAATTTGCTCAAAATAAATATCAGAATAGCTGATGAAAACTATCAAAATAAGCCACTCGATGGGTTCTTGTGAAGCTTTTTTTAGAAGAAAAAACTTTTATGGGTTCCCTCGACCTCTAATATGTACTAAGAGGAAGGCGTTTTATAAAAGGAGTTTCGGGAATGACCGCAACAGCAGACCCCGTAAAATTGATGAAGCAAGAAGTTGGTAAAGCAGCTGCAAACTTAGTAAAATCCGGTTCCATCGTCGGATTGGGAACAGGTTCCACTACCGCTTTCACTATTCAATTTCTTGGCGATCGCATCAAATCTGGTGAGTTAACAGATATCGTTGGTATCCCCACATCTTTTCAGTCAGAAGTTCTAGCAAAGCAATATGGGGTACCTTTGACCACCTTAGACGCAATAGACCATATTGACATAGCTATCGACGGTGCAGACGAAGTAGACCCATCCAAAAATTTGATTAAAGGTGGTGGTGCTGCACATACCCGCGAAAAAGTCGTAGACTATCTGGCAAATCAATTTATCGTTGTAGTAGATAGCGGTAAATTAGTCAAGCGTTTGGGTGAAACTTTTGCGGTTCCCGTGGAAATCATCCCAATGGCAATTACCCCAGCAATGCAAGCAATTAACAAACTCGGTGGTAAACCAGAAATCCGCATGGGTGTCAAAAAAGCAGGTCCCGTTATCACTGACCAAGGAAACATGGTAGTTGATGTCAGATTTGACAACATTAGCGACCCCGATAACTTAGAAAAAACATTGAACAACATTCCCGGAGTTTTAGAAAACGGTATTTTTGTCAACTGCGTAGATAAAGTTTTGATTGGTGAAGTTAAAGATAATAAACCTGTTGTAAGAGAAATGTAGGATTAATTATTAGTTGTTAGTTATTAGTTGTTAGTTGTTTATTATTAATTGGCTAACTAACACTTATGACTAAAACTATACATTGTAGGGTGTGTTACGGCTTGATAATATTTAATTTTTACTAGCATATAGGAAATGCCGTAACGCACCATTAATCTTTAAAAACATAATTATTTATCTATCTGATAAATTTATTTTTATAAAATTGGTTATCTTTCTTATAGTATTCGTGTATGTACTTATCAGAAAATTTTAAAACTCCCTATTAATAATCAATTCTTGTTTATTCAATCTTCTCTGTTCCCCATTTTCTATTTCCATTTTCGATAGTTCAGCATTTTACAAAAAAAATATAATTAAACAAAGGTTTTCTGCAACACTCCTCAGATTGCAATAAATTATTAAACTGAATTTAAAGCACGATTATTACCACATTCTATAGATTTAGCGCTACGTAATTAAATTAGGACATGTATAAAGGCTCAAAATCTAGTTATTAAACCTTTTACCTTTGACCTGTTACCTTCGCGTAGCGCTATAAAAAGTCCGCATTTTAGTAAATGCGGTTTAGTTTTGCAAGTATATCGGGGAGCATCCCAATTTTGCAAAATTGAGATTGTGGTTGTCATTGCGTTAGCGAAGCGTGTCCGTTAGCGAAGCGTGTCCGCTAGGACATTAGGACATACGAAGTGAAGCAATCTCAAAGTCTTGCGATGATCCACACCTGAGCCGCACCTATCGGTGAACGGTGAATGCGTCGTTTCACTATCTCCCTCCGGGAGACGCTACGAAGACCGTTCCACTCACAATGACAAATAATATTTTTACACATTTGGGATGCTCCCGTATATCGAGCAATAAAAAAAATAATCATTCCCTACAAAGGTACAGAAAATATGACTGACAACTCATCTACAGCAAAACCATCTGAAGCTGTAAAAGAAAATTCATTAGAAGCTTTTGTAGACGATATTATCGGTTTACAAGAAAATGTTGAATCCTTAAAGCAAGGGATTGCACCTCTTAAACAAGAGATTGCAAATACTAGTACTCAGATTGAGTCTTTAAAGCAAGAAATTTCACCCCTCAAAGAAGAAATTACAAACACTAAAAATCAAATAGAATCTTTAAAGCAAGAAATTACACCTCTTAAAGAAGAAATTACAAATAATGTAAATCAGTTTGAATTTTTGAAGCAAGAAGTTGCACCACTTCAAGAAAACATTGCTAGTACTAATACTCAGCTTGAATCTGTCAAGCAAGAAGTAGCAACTCTTCAAGAAAAAACTGTAAATAATATCAATCAAATCGAATCTTTAAATCAAACAGCAGAATTTGTTAAAGAAGATATCAGCAATAATAGTAATGCGATTGAATCTTTAAATCAAACAGCTACACCTCTCAAAGAAGAAATCGCTAAAAATACAACTCAAATTGAATCCTTCCAACAGGAATTAGCATCTCTCAAACAAGAAATATCCGAAGTAAAATCATCAAGCACTGTCAACAAAAAATACATGTTGATAACACTTGCTTGGTCTATCGGTATTGCATTGACAGCAGTGTTTTTCTTGTCCAAAATTTAGATTATTCGCAATCCCAAAGATTTACTGCTGAGTAAAGTTACTCAATCGCTATTGGACGCGTAAATTATATTCTTAAATATCTAAATGTTTCAAGAGCCTGGTTTTTTCAAAAAGACCAGGCTCTTAAGCAATTAACTCAATCCCAATTTATACTAGTTAATATTAACTTTAGCTAAGACATTGTTCTTAAACAGTAGTTACTAATGCTCTACAGAAGATTTGGACGTACCGAATTACAAATGCCTGTTTTTTCCTGCGGTGGAATGAGATATCAATATAAATGGCAAGATGTACCATCAGAAGAGATTCCGCAGAAAAACCAAGAAAATCTGGAAGCAACAATAAAGAAATCTGTAGAAATTGGTATCAACCACATTGAAACTGCTCGGGGTTACGGTACCTCAGAAATACAGTTAGGCAAAATTTTACCTAAGTTTCCTCGCGAAAAACTGATAGTACAAACAAAAGTCAACCCAAAGGCAGATGCAAAAGAATTTCAACAAACTCTAGAACAATCTTTATCAAACCTACAGTTAGATTATATTGATTTACTAGGAATCCACGGTATTAATAACGACGAAACTTTAGAAAATGCTATCCGTCCCGGTGGTTGTTTAGATATTGCTAGAAAATTTCAATCTCAAGGGAAAGTTAGATTTATTGGTTTTTCTACTCACGGTCCAACTGACATTATTGTTAAAGCTATTAACACCAATCAATTCGATTATGTAAATTTGCATTGGTATTACATTAATCAAAGTAATTGGGATGCAATAGAAGCTGCAACTCGTCATGATATGGGAGTATTTATAATTAGCCCTTCCGACAAAGGAGGTAGACTATACGACCCACCAGAGAAACTAGTCAAACTTTGCGCTCCTTTATCACCAATGGTATTTAACGACTTATTTTGTTTAAGCCATCCTCAAGTTCATACCTTATCATTAGGTGCATCAAAACCAAGCGACTTTGACGAACATTTAAAAACATTAGATTTATTAGATAAAGCTTCAGAAATATTACCGCCAATTATAAATAAATTAGAGCAACAAATAATTGATGTATTTGGGGAGGACTGGGCAAAAACTTGGCATATCGGTTTACCTAAACACGAGCAAACACCAGGAAATGTTAATATCCCAATGGCTTTATGGTTGAGAAACTTAGCCGTTGCTTACGATATGACAGAGTACGCTAAAACGCGCTACAACCTACTAGGAAAAGGAAGCCATTGGTTTCCTGGAAATAAAGCCAATCAAATAGATAATTTAAATTTTAAAAATTGTTTAAAAAACAGTCCTCATGCGGATAAAATACCTCAAATACTTGCAGAAGTAGAGGAAATGTTAGGAGGTGAACAGGTGAAACGGTTATCACAAAGTTGATATTAGTTGTTAGTTGTTAGTTGTTAGTGGTTAGTGGTTAGTAGTTAGTAGTTACTTCAAGCGAGCAAGATGCATATGCTCTGGAAACACTGCGCTAACGCACTACCTACAATTTTGCATGACAAGCATCTTCTAGTAGCCACCCAACGAACAATTAGCAATTAAAAACTACCAAATAACAACTACCAAATAACAACTACCAACTATCAACTAACAACTAACTTTTCCATAACAAGCCACACATGTTTTCTCATTATTTTCTTCATCCTTTAACCAAGCCCACATTTGGTCACCGAATGAAAAATGCCACCATTCCCTGGGATTGCGTTTAAATCCGGCTTTCTCCATTACATCCAGTAACAACAAACGATTAGCGTGATAGCGTGGTGCAGATTCAATTTGAGTATCAGCATAATAATCTGGAAGTGACCTGTCAGAAAGTTCATCAATTGGAGAACCCATATCTACTATTTGTCCCATCTCGTCAACCAAAGTCACATCCACAGCAGCACCAGTAGAGTGAGGAGGAGGGGTTTTTTCATTTAAACTTGGTTCAGCCCAAATTTTATAAACCTCTTTCCAAATATTTTGTTTTTCTACTTCCGATAAACTAGATTCAGTTAATCCATTTTCCCTTAAAGCTTGAGAAAAAGTATAATCAACCATAAACTTTTGCACAGCTACAGGACGATAAGCATCAAAAATTTGAATTTGCCAATCAGGACGCAATTGCTGTAAATAATTTTGAGCATTTATCAGATAATCAACGATAGTTTCGCGAACAAAATAAGGAGAAAGTTCTGCATAAGGTGCTCCTAACTTTTCATAAGGATGAGGAGATTCCACTGCAAAATCTTTCAAAGGAATTTGAACTAAAGGCTCGTTACATTCAACAATTTCAATATAGTGATAAGGACGCATCAATTTTGGATTTTAGATTTTAGATTTTGGATTAAAAGAGTTAGGAGTTAAGAGTTAGGAATTAAGAGTTAGGAGTTAGGAATTAGAAGTTTTTTCTCCCCATCTCCCCATCTCCCCATCTCCCCCTCTTCCCCTTCTACCCCCTCTTCCCCCTCTCTCACTTCTCCCCATCCTTTTCCGGAACTGGGTCATAACCACCGGGATGAAATGGATGACATTTACAAATACGACGAGCTCCCATCCAAGAACCCTGTAAAACTCCGAAACGCTCGATTGCTTGCATAGTATACATGGAACAAGTGGGTTGGAAGCGACAACTTGGAGGAAACAGAGGTGAAATAAACTTTCGGTAGAAGCGAATCAAACTTAGGAATAATATTTTCATACAGAGCGCGAAAATCCTATAAATTGGTAATAAGGGAAAAACTTCTAATAAATTATATTTAAGTTGAGTTCATTTACTGTTTCAGATTCAATTCCATCTTTGTGGCTACAAATTCTAGCCGTTGGTGTTTGGGTGTCACTGATTCTTTTGAGTGCAGGAGGAGTAAAACGCTTTGTTAAAAGTGATTCGGAACTTGTCCGAAAGATAGTTCATATCGGTACTGGTAATGTGATTCTACTTGCTTGGTGGTTCAATATTCCTGCAAGTATTGGTATAGCTGCTTCGATTTTAGCGAGCTTGTTTACTTTACTATCTTACCGATTTCCTATACTTCCAGGTATAAATAGTGTTGGGCGTAAAAGTTTAGGAACCTTTTTTTATTCTGTCAGCATCGGCTTATTAGTTGGCTGGTTTTGGTATTTAGAAAAACCATTCTATGCCGTTATCGGAATATTAATCATGGCATGGGGAGACGGATTAGCCGCACTCTTCGGTCAGCGTTTTGGTAAACATAAGTACAAAGTATTGGGAGGTCAGAAAAGTATAGAAGGCTCTCTAATTATGACCTTGGTTAGTTTTACTGTCAGTATCTTAATATTACAAACTGTACAGGGAAATATTTGGGAAACTTGGCTAGTATCGCTGGTCGTAGCCGTGGTTGCTACTGGATTAGAAGCAATTTCATTTCTCGGTATTGATAATTTAACCGTTCCTTTAGGAAGCGCTGCTTTAGCTTTTATCTTAAATCAATATATTATCAGTTAAGAGTTATCAGTTATCAGTTATCAATTACCCATTAATAATAAAAAAACCCGATTTAAAATAAACCGGGTAATTATGATTTACCTAAATCGCCATATCTTAATGATGACGACGATAATAATGCCGACGATAAATCATATCGTTTATAGGATAAGCTTCTCGTCGGTAGTAGTTTGGATGGTAATTTGACCTTCTACGACGGTAATCGGGACAATCTTCGTAATAATTACGATATCTCACTCTTCGATAGCTTGGATGATAATTACGTCTTTGGTGATGACGACGTTTGTAATAATGACGCTTGCGATAACGTCTTGTGTGGTGACTAATCTTGAAGTCGTTGTCTTCGATTGTAGGTATTGTTTCTCCTACCTTCACAGCTTTTTCGCTTTCTGTAGACAGTAATTCTAATTTCTCAGAACCTACTGACATCGAAACATCTTTTCTCAAAGTTGCTGAAGCTGCTTCAAATCCCAAGCAACAAGGTAATACTAAAGTACCAACTACAAATTTCCAAAGCATTTTATCTGAATTTTCCTCGTTATTATCAAAGCTGACTTCAGCTTGACAATGACTCAATCAATTTTGGATTTTGGATTTTAAGTTACAGCTTTTGACTAATCCAAAATTTTCAGTATTGCTAATTCATCTACAGAATTAGTCCAAAATTGATTAATTAGATTCCCTAAACCCTAAAAACATATTTATATAAAAAATTTACGCAGTCTGAAGCCACTGCAATTAAAAGTCTCTATCAATGGTTTACCACAAACATCTCTCTCAAGAATGTTCCAGAAAAGCAAAAATTCCGTACCTTTTCTGACAATTGCTTGCAAAAGTTCATGAAGTTTTATTAAAATACTCCTATAGATTAAAAAAATGTTACTTACGGTGGATGACTGCTAATGACTTTTTTGACGTTATCTCAACCATTCCTCCGCGATAAGCAAAAAGATTTAGATTACCAGGATTTACAAGGTATTTGGCGGATAAGTGGCAAGATTGGCAATATAAGAGTAATATCAGGCTTTTACACTCGAATAGACCAGGTATTTATCGTTTGGGGTTTGATATGCGCGGGAATTTTTATCACAGCGCAATTTCTCCCGATTAGCTGGACAACACAAGCTGTTCTCTGGACAACCCTTACTGTAAGCGGTTCAGCAATTATGATTGCATTTACCTGGTTTTGGGTCAGTGTAGAGCGTTTGCGATGGTTGATATATGCTTGGGTGACTCTAATATTAGGGGGTGTTGTCTTAACTGACTTAGGAATTTTTCTCGGTTGGGGACAAGTACTGATAAGTTTATGTCCCTTATGGTTGGGATTAAGTGCAGTTGGTTATTTAATCACAGCATGGGCTGTTAAATCTCGTACTTTCGTAATTACAGCAGCAATTCATTTACTGGGAATCGCACTTCTACCTTATTGTGCTGGTAAACAGTTTCTGATAACTGGTTTAGTGATGGGAATAAGCTTATTACTTTTAGCAGAACTTCAGTGGGAAATGCGTCCCCCTATTAACTATGACCTATTAACACCAGAGCAGAAAGAATTTAATAGGCAACAATATCTGCTTCGTCAATTAACTTAACAGTAAAATTAAATTTTTCTGTAGAACAGAATACATTTCTTGTTTTTGATTGTAAATTGAGCCTGTGGATTTATAGGTAACAAATTATTTATTTTCCACAGCCAAAGCAGGTGTTTTGCTGTTTCGTCCTGTTTCTTACTTTCCATAGGAGAACGGTTGTCAGGAAAGTAAATGGTTTATTAAATAGAAGCTAGTAGTCTAATTTGAATCGTGGTGTAGGGTTTTTGCCGTTTCCCTTACTTCGTAATTACCGAGGGGATGTTAAAGCATCTATCAGAACAGTCTGAGGTAGTTAACACATTTGTATAGAATTCCAATTAGACTACAATGGCTTTCAAGTGCAGACTTTTAATGAACAAAAAATAGAGTAATAGCTATAGGTGCGAGAGTTGAAAACGTAGCTTGCTTGAACTATTTTTAACTGAGTTCGGGATATTTTTTTAGTTAGTAAAATCGTATAAGTATTGGATAATCTAGCTGAAGGGAAAGGTGAATTTCTTAACCCGAACTGACGTTATTTTTGGTTGCTAATAAAAAGCCGGAGGTTAACTTTTTTTACCACCGGCTTTGTTTTATATTGATTAATGTTTGTGATTATCATCTACCAACTATCAGCAGTTCTTCCTCTATAAATCTCACCTGAAAATGGTTGCACCCCACTTACCGGATAAGCATCATCGCTAGGAGCAAAAATCCGCATTACCGCTTCAGAGATATATTGAGTAATATTTGAAAGCATTCTGGAAATATACATAAAGGTAATCTCCTTGATTTTGAATCTTTAAGTTTTTAAACCTTGTAACTCCACTTTATTAGCTACATGAGAAATTGGCTCGACTGCTCAACATATAGCAAGCTTTTGCAATTCTTCTTCAACTTGCTTTGCAATACTTTAGCTTTAAGAGATTGAGGCTGTACTTAATCATAAATATAAAGTATTGAAGATAAAAGGTCAAAGCTTAGAGGTTAAAGGTTAAAGGTCAAAGGTCAAAGGGCAAAAACTTTGAATCATATAACTCTTAACTCCTAACTCATACTCCCTAGCTATTGACATTATTTATGGTGAAAACTACCATAAATACAAATAACTGTCGTAAAGGTGCTTTTAAATGACAAGTTTGTTTAAACATGATTATGGGTCAATATCCGAGCAATTAAATGTATCTAGTGCAGATTACAGCTTGCTGACAGACCTTTATCAATTGACAATGGCAGCTTGTTATAAAGGTGAAAACCTAGACCAAAAAACAGCTTGTTTTGAATTATTTGCTCGAAGACTTCCGGAAGGATTTGGTTATTTGATTGCAATGGGATTAGCTCAGGTGCTGGAATATTTGGAGAAATTCAGTTTTAGTTCCAATCAAATACAAGCTCTAAAACAAACCGGGATTTTCGCATCTGCTCCTCCACAGTTTTGGTCATTGTTAGAGTCCGGGGGATTTACAGGTGATGTATGGGCTGTTCCAGAAGGGACTGCGGTATTTGCAATGGAGCCGCTATTGAGAATTGAAGCACCTTTATGGCAAGCACAGTTAGTTGAAACTTATCTTCTTAATACCGTTAATTACCAAACACTGATAGCAACTAGAGCAGCACGTTTGCGAAGCACTGCTGGAGAAAAAACAACGCTCTTAGAATTTGGTACGAGACGAGCGTTCAGTCCCCAAGCCTCATTATGGGCTGCCAGAGCAGCTTTAGCAGGGGGATTAGATGCGACATCCAATGTATTAGCCGCTTTACAGTTGGGTGAAAAACCTAGCGGTACCATGGCTCATGCTTTGGTAATGGCACTTTGTGCTTTAGAAGGTAGTGAGGAGAAAGCTTTTACAACATTCCATCAATACTTTCCAGGGGCACCATTGTTAATTGATACTTATGATACAATCGCTGCTGCTCGTAAGTTAGAAGCTAAGGTAAAAGCAGGAGAAATAAACTTAACTGGAGTTAGATTAGATTCTGGAGATTTGCTAGCATTATCAAAACAAGTTAGAGAGATATTGCCGGACGTATCGATTTTTGCAAGTGGAGATATAGACGAATGGGAAATTGCCAGACTCAAGCAAAAAAATGCTCAAATTGATGGTTACGGAATAGGAACCAAACTAGTGACAGGTAATCCCGTGAATGGAGTTTATAAACTTGTGGAAATAGATGGCATTCCCGTAATGAAGCAGTCAAGCAATAAAGTTAGCTATCCAGGGAGAAAACAAATTTTTCGTGAATTAGTAGACGGTAAATTTAAAGCTGATACTTTAGGATTATTTTTAGAAAATTATCCAGGAAAACAACCTTTATTAAAGTTATTTATGAAAGACGGTCAACGCTTGGAACCATTTTATAACATTGAATCAATTAGAAAACTAACAGCCGCTTCCGTAGCTAGCTTACCTTCTGAAATTATCAGTTTAAATTCATCTAAATCGATGAAAGTAGAAATTTCATCACCTTTACAAGAGTTAACTAAGCAAATAAAAAAAGGTTGAAGCAGTGAACCGTGAACAGTTAGTATTAAGAATTTTTTGCTTCAAATTTTATTGTTCTCTGCTATTTAACAACTAACAACTAACAACTAACTGCTAACTACCAACAACTAATAACTAACAACTAATTATGAAAATTGCATTATTTGGTACAAGCGCAGACCCTCCAACAGCCGGACATCAAGCAGTATTAGTGTGGTTATCCCATAATTACGATTATGTCGCTGTTTGGGCAGCAAATAACCCTTTCAAATCTCACCAAACGTCTTTAGATAATCGTGTTGAAATGCTGCGATTACTGATTAAAGATATTACTCCGCAAAGAGAAAATGTGAATTTGGAACAGGAATTAAGTCATTTAAGAACTATCAGTACTGTAGAAAATGCCAAACAACGTTGGGGGAATGAAACTGAATTTATCGTTGTAATTGGTTCGGATTTACTTGACCAATTTCAGCGCTGGTATAGAATTGAAGACTTATTGCAAGAAGCAGAAGTTTTGGTAATACCAAGACCTGGATATACCATAGAAAATAACCGTTTAGATAAGATACGTGACTTAGGAGGAATAATTAGCGTAGCCGACCTTACAGGATTAGATGTTTCTTCAACAGCTTATCGCGAACACGGCGACCCTCAAACTTTGACACCCTCAGTAGCTGCTTATATTAATCAAAAGCATTTATACGAATGCCAAGACTCAACCAAAACAAAACTTTACTTTCATTAAATCAACAACCCTTAGCCGATTTCAAAGTTGGTGTTGATAATGCAATTTTTTCAGTTGATATCGCTCAGAATAGGCTGATGGTTCTATTAGTAATGCGGTCTTGCGAACCATTTGCAAATACTTGGGGTCTTCCAGGTACTTTAGTACGTGAAGGAGAGTCTTTAGAGAATGCTGCTTACCGAATTATGGCAGAGAAAATTTGTGTTGAAAATCTTTATTTAGAGCAGCTATATACTTTTGGTGGTCCTAAACGCGACCCAAGGGAAGCTAGTGATAGTTATGGAGTGCGTTATTTATCGGTTAGTTATTTTGCTTTAGTGCGATTTGAGGAAGCAAAATTGATTACCGATAGCGTTGGGGATGTGGCTTGGTATCCTATCAAAGAAATACCATCATTAGCTTTCGACCATAATGAAATTATTTCATACGGATATAAGCGCTTGCGAAATAAATTAGAGTATTCTCCTGTAGCTTTTGATGTATTGCCAGAACAGTTTACTTTGAATGATTTATACCAGTTTTATACTACTGTTTTAGGAGATAATTTTTCCGACTATTCTAATTTTCGCGCTCGTTTATTAAAATTAGGTTTTTTATGCGATACCGGAACTAAAGTATCACGAGGTGCAGGTCGTCCCGCTAGTTTATATAAGTTTGATGCGGAGGCTTTTAAACCTTTTAAAGATAAGCCTTTAGTGTTTATTTAGTTACCAATTACCAATTACCAATTATCAATTCTAAATTAATAGATTACTTCACTATTTAACCTGAACTCGGGATATTTTCCCTTAGTATACTTGCACCGGAACATTGAATAATCTTGGTTTAGGAAAATTTCTGCTCTGTGATTAATGTTTATGGCTGTGTTTTACTCTTTACCTGCTACTTACTACTTGCTACTTGCTACTTATTAATAGTGAATCTCTTAACCCGAACTCACCTTATTTATACTACTCCCTACCTCCTAATTAATAAATGAAAATTACAATAGCTCAAATTAACCCAATTATTGGTGATTTACCTGGCAACAGTCAAAAGATTCTAGAAGCTGCCAATAAAGCAGTAGAAGAAAACACAAATTTATTATTAACTCCAGAACTTTCTTTATGTGGGTATCCTCCAAGGGATTTATTGTTAAAACCTGACTTTGTCGAAGCTATGAATGTAGCTTTACAGCAGTTGGCTATAGACTTACCACCTGATTTAAGAGTATTGGTTGGAACAGTTGAAAAAAATTTAAAGGCACATGCTAATGGTGGAAAATCTCTCTACAACAGCGTTGCTTTATTGCATGAGGGAAAAATAAAGCAGGTTTTTTACAAGCGGCTATTACCTACTTATGATGTATTTGACGAGCATCGCTATTTTGAACCGGGATTGCAAGCCAATTACTTTACCTTAGATAATATTAAAATTGGCGTAACTATTTGCGAAGATTTATGGAATGATGAAGAATTTTTTGGTAAGCGCAGTTATTCAATAAATCCAATTGCTGAACTATGTAAATTGGACGTAAACCTAATTGTAAATTTATCAGCTTCACCCTATACATTTGGGAAGCAATGCTTTCGAGAAGCCATGCTAAAGCATAGTGCTAAGCGTTTTAGTCAGCCAATTATATATGTGAATCAGGTCGGTGGTAATGACGATTTGATTTTTGATGGCAGAAGTTTTGCTTTGAATAAATCTGGGGCAATAATCTCTCGTGCTTATGGTTTTGAAACCGATTTAAGACAAATAGAATTTGATGAATCACAGCAAGATTTGAATGTTAGTTCTATTGCAGATAATTACGAATCTGACGACGAAGAAATTTGGCAAGCTTTAGTATTAGGAGTGAAAGATTACGTTAAAAAATGTGGTTTTTCTAAAGTAGTTTTAGGCTTAAGTGGTGGTATAGATTCATCAATTGTTGCAGCAATCGCCAGCGCAGCTTTAGGAAAAGAAAACGTGCTTGGTATATTAATGCCTTCTCCTTATAGTTCGGAATCTTCTATTAAAGATGCAGATGATTTAGCAAAAAATCTTGGCATTAAAACAGAAAAACTGCCCATAGGAAATTTAATGCAATCCTATGATGAAACCTTTTCAGAATTATTTGTTAATACAGAATCTGGATTAGCAGAAGAGAATATCCAATCTCGAATTCGCGGTAACTTATTGATGGCAATTTCTAATAAATTTGGTTATCTTTTGCTATCAACTGGTAATAAATCAGAAATGGCGGTTGGTTACTGTACTTTATATGGTGATATGAATGGTGGTTTAGCTGTAATAGCCGACGTTCCTAAAACCCGCGTTTATTCAATTTGTCGTTGGTTAAATAGAAATCAAGAAGTTATCCCTGAAAATGTTTTAATCAAACCACCAAGTGCAGAATTAAAACCCGGTCAAGTAGACCAGGACTCGTTACCAGATTACGAAATTTTAGATGATATTTTACATCGTTTAATTAATGACTATCAATCAGCAGAGCAAATAATTGCAGCCGGACACAATACAGATATTGTGAATCGAATTATTAAAATGGTCGCACGGGCTGAATTTAAGCGACGACAAGCACCTCCGGGAATCAAAATTACCGACCGCGCTTTTGGAACTGGCTGGCGAATGCCTATTGCTAGTAATTGGTTAGCAATTAAAAATATTCACAAAAACACAGCCATATCTATTCCTTGTAAAGCATCTTCTGAATAAATATAATTCAACTGTAATCGGTTGTCTTATATTTTGTAATGTTCTCGGGTGAGATATATTCTTACTTCGAGGAATTTTAGTTGTAATGATTAAAATTAGAAAATATATGTTGTGTACTACAGCATTCCTAAATCATTTGTGAGAATTTAGAAACCCGGTTTTTTCAAAAAACCGAGTTTCTGGCATCTACCTTTATCACGATTCATCTAGGATTGCTATATGTAGGCAAAGCTTATCTGCTAAAAGACAGATATTATCGAAAAACATAAAAAAATGAATTGAGCAGGTATTTTAATCGTATTCCGAAAAATAGCTAGAATAATTAGAATCACTATAGTTATCTACAAAACTCTATTTTTACGATTTTTTCTCTTATAATTGAAGCAATTCATAAAACATAAACTATTTATAGGAATATTTGTGGTACAAATTATTCTCTAGAAAATATCCGTAATATTACTATAGTTTCAATCAATGCCTATAGCTTAATGGAATAATGGACGAATTTTATCGACAATTATCAGACTTAAAGCAAATAAATAAAAAACTTAAACAAGATATGTTGGAGCGCGATTTACTTGAAGAAAAGCTACGTAGCTCTGAAAATAAGGTAAGAGCTATTTTTGAAGCAATGACAGACATTGTGCTTATTATTCACGTTGATGATAATGCACTAAGTAATGTCGAAATAATTCCTACAAAATATGTTAATCCGGATAATAGCGATATAGATTTAATCGGGGAGACAGTAGAATATTTTTTTCAAGAGCAAGCTCAATTAACTTGGTTAAAAAAAGTTGTTCAAGCATTAACATTAGTCAAGACAATTCATTACGATTATAGTCTGGTGGTAGAAAATTCTAAATATTGGTTTAGTGCAAGTATTTCACCTATTTCAGAGACTCAAGCGGTTTGGGTAGCACGAGATATTAGCGAACGTAAACGTGCAGAAGAAGCACTTCAAAATTCGGAACTAAGAGAGCGAAATAAATCCCAAGAATTAGAAAAAACTCTTGCAGAATTAAAACTGACTCAAGCTAGACTGCTACTTTCCGAAAAAATGGCATCTTTGGGTAGTTTAGTTTCGGGTATAGCTCATGAAATTAATAATCCTACTAGCTTTATTTATGGAAATATAGATGCAGCAAAAGATTATTTCCAAGACTTATTATCTTTAATTTCTTTATATCAGAAACACTATCCAGAACCAGCTATAGAAATTAGCAAATGTGTTAATGATATTGATTTAGATTTTATTGCTGAAGATTTTCCTCATTTACTTCATTCAATGAACCAAGGTGCTGATAGAATCAGCATGATTGTTCAATCTTTAAAAGAGTTTTCTCATCATGATGAAGCAAACTATAAGCGTATAGATGTTCATGCAGGCATTGATAATACAATACTTTTACTACAGCACCGTATTAAGCAAACTCCTCATAGAAAAAAAATTCAAATTATAAAAAAATATGCTCAGTTACCCAAAATTGAATGTTATCCTAAGAAGCTAAATCAGGTATTTATGAATATAGTTTCTAACGCTATTGATGCATTAGAAGAAGCTGTAGTAGAAAATAATTTTCTTGACCCCCAGATTTGTATCGTCACAGAAACCTCAGATAATAAAGCTGTAATTCGCATTGCTGACAATGGTATTGGAATAAAACATGAGTTAAAGGAAAGCTTATTTGACCCTTTCTTTACTACAAAAGAAGTTGGGAAAGGAACCGGAATGGGATTAGCAGTTAGTTATCAAATCA
Source organism: Cyanobacteria bacterium J06621_15 (assembly GCA_038525335.1). GTDB lineage: Bacteria > Cyanobacteriota > Cyanobacteriia > Cyanobacteriales > Nostocaceae > Rivularia. The sequence continues at coordinate 83,714 of JBCBHT010000004.1, forward strand.
TAGTTGATAATCATAACGGAGAACTTCAGTATGTTTCTGAGTTGGGTAAAGGAACTGAATTTATCATTTCGATTCCTTTATCCTTGAACTTGTAGCCAAATTATCTTTTTTATCAATCCCTAAATTTTTATAAGCAGTTAAACATAATTAATTACACAATGTCATTGCGAGTGGAACGGAGTGAAACAAAGCAACCGCAAGGATTAGAGTTAATTTCCTTAACTTTTAATAAGAGTAAATAATTTTGTTCACTTACTTAGATATTTTTTTGAAAAATATTAATATCAATATCAATATCTTTTAATCTCTGGAAAGATGTATTTTTATCTTTTGGTGGAAGTGCTTGAACTAAAAGTTCTCTCTTATGTTAGTTTTCTTATTCAAGTCTAATGGGAAATAATAAGCATAATGAAACTCAGCACAAAATCAAATGAGTCAATATTTGATTATGAAAAAATCTGGAGTATCTACACGAGAGCTTTTACAGCAATCAGCAGAGCTTCAAGAACGTTCTAAAATACTTCAAGAACGCTCAAAGGTTTATACAAAAATATTTAAACAATGTATTAAGAGGTCTCAACTATATTAGAAAATACAAGTAAAGATTTTTAACAGTTAAAAAAGTCTATTCAATATCGTTGTGAAAATAAATAGCCCGATATTCTCGTATCTCGCTATACAATTTTGCTATTTCTTTGGTTTTCTGTTGAGAATGAAGCAAGTGGGATAGTTATATGAGATTCTCGATTCCCACTTCGCTTCGAGCTAGCATTGATAAACAATACAAGCAAAACAAGGAAATAATATGCTTAAGTGATGCACTCTTAATTACCCGCACACTTTTAAGAATAAGATAGATAGGTAGACTATTTTCCCACTATCCAAAGTAGGTAGAAAGCATCAGCAATCTTTGTCGATAAACATATTGAAAGATGAATCCGAGTTAACTTACCCTTCAATATCTCGTAGCATTGCATCTATCCGAGCAACAGCATCCCATTTTTTCTGTGTTTCGTACAAATTAAGCGCTTTCTTTAAAGCACCCGCTGCTTCTTTGGACTGACCTTTTCTCATCAAAATCCTACCTCGCAACTCATAAGCTTGAGGATTCTTAGGGTCAAGTTCTACAATTTTTTCGTATGCCCATTTAGCATTATCATATTCCCCTAAACGCAATAAAATTAGAGCTAATCCTATGTAAGCATTAACATTGTTGCGATTGATTTGTATGGACTTACGGTAAGCTGTTTTAGCTGTTTTATTGTCACCCATACTGCCGCTAACGTAAGCTAAGGCATATTGATAATCGGCATTATTAGGATTTAAAGATACAGCACGACGGTAAGATGCTAATGCTGCTCTGTAATTTCCTTGTTGGGCATACAAATAACCGATACCAGAGTAAATACTGCCGTTTTTGGGTTCTAAACTCGAAGCCTCTTGGTAAACTCTGATTGCGCCATTATAATCGCCAGATTTTACCAGCCTACGCCCTTCATCCAACAGTCTTTTGACCTGCTGGGTGCTTTTTTGCGCTACTTTTATTTCAGCTCGAGCTTCAGAAGGCATTGCAGAAACAATGCTTCCTACTAAGAGAACACTGATAAGAGAATATGTTCGATTGTACACAGTTGAATACCTGAAAGTTTTCGCAACTTTACTACAACTTAAATTTATGTTTGTCCATTAAAACAAAAATATTGAATTTTGAAAACTCTATTAGCTTACTTTTTCCCAACTTCATCATTAATTTATCGTTGGCACTATACAAAAGCACTTATTCTAAGTATTTATTCGGTTTAATAGCTATTTTTTTTTATTTTAGGCAATAAACCTCTGTATTCAGTAATATTACTGTAGAAAACTAGCTTTTTGAAGAAAATGTATAATACATTTTTTCTCATGTTTAATTCTGTTATCTCTGATTCAATATTTTGAAAATGTGTTGCTCTCTACAAAATAGGAACATTGTATAGTTTTCGCTTCAACAAGCTTCTTATTTATTAACTGCACTTTGTTTTTTTATCGTATTAGCTTTGAAAATAACTTTCGCTATGAAACGGGAATTTTATTTTCTACAGCACGCATGCAATTATCATAATGTCGTGTTTGGTGAGCGAAAATAAAAAGATTAAGTGGGTATGCAAAATTATTTGTGTGATTGCGAGCGATGAGCCACACGCTCCGCGTGAAAGCGAAGCAATCGCAAGGTGTTGGGATGATCCACACCCTTCGGGTGAATGCTTCGTTTCACTCCGTTACACTCGCAATGACAACGTACAATTAATTTTGCCTAAGTACTTATTGTTTGGTTAGTGTTAATCGAATGAGACGCAAGCTATGTAATAAAGTCAGATGGGAGGATTTATTTGATTACATAATGAATCAAAATGGAATTATAAACTAGCCGAAGGTAGACCGATGATTATAAGCACTACTGATGTAATTCAAGGAGCTATTGTTGAATCCTACTTAGGGGTTGTAACGGCAGAAGTCGTTTATGGTAGTAACTTTATGCGAGATTTTTTCGCCGGTTTGAGAGATATTGTCGGTGGACGAACAGGTAGTTACGAAAAGTTATTTGAAGAAGGTCAACAAAAAGCACTTGCAGAATTGGAAAAACGCGCACAACGCTTGGGAGCAAATGCAGTTGTAGGTATTGAAGTCGATACTGGCACAATTAATGTTGACCAATCCGGTGTTTTGCTGCTGATTACTGCTGTAGGTACTGCTGTCAAGATTCGTCAATAATATCAAACACGACAAAAAATTGTTGTAGCGCATCATAAACTAATTATTTTGAAAGCACCCTATAACAAGTGCTTTTTCTATTTCAAGATAAAATAGTACAAATGTTTTCGCGAAATCAATTGAAAGGCTGAATTTAACTTTTATCTTTAATGATTTTGGTGAAATAAGAGTAAAAAACAATAGAATTAACAAAGTTAGTCTGAAAGTAGCTGGAGCCGAAACCTTTATATCTCATGGATTTTGTTAATCTTGCATCCCAGCTAAATGCTGGAACGATACTACCAGAGGGGATTGTAATTATCACCTTTTTAGGGGTTTTGATAGTTGACTTGATTTTAGGACGTTCGTCCTCACGCTGGATTGGATATCTAGCAGTTGCAGGTTTACTTGCTTCTCTGGTCGCTTTGTATTTTCAATGGGATAATACCAGCCCCATTTCATTTATTGGTGCCTTTAATGGTGATGACCTTAGTATCGTATTTCGCGGTATTATTGCTCTGTCTGCCGCTGTCACTATTTTGATGTCAGTTCGCTACGTTGAACAAAGTGGTACGGCTTTAGCAGAATTTATTGCTATTTTGCTCACTGCTACCCTTGGAGCAATGTTTCTGTCGGGAGCTAATGAGTTGGTGATGATTTTCATCTCCTTAGAAACTCTTAGTATTTCTTCCTATTTATTGACAGGTTATACCAAGCGCGACCCCCGCTCCAATGAAGCAGCCCTAAAGTATTTATTGATTGGTGCTTCTAGTACTGCTGTATTTTTGTATGGAGTTTCCCTGCTTTACGGACTGTCCGGTGGTGAAACTCAACTAAGTGCGATCGCAACTGGAATAGAAGCAGCAAACCTAGGTCAGTCCTTGGGTGTAGTAATTGCTCTGGTATTTGTAATTGCTGGTGTAGGCTTTAAAATCTCTGCCGCACCTTTTCACCAATGGACACCAGATGTATATGAAGGAGCACCAACTCCGGTAATTGCTTTTTTGTCAGTAGGTTCCAAAGCTGCGGGTTTTGCTTTAGCTATCCGTTTATTAACAACAGTATTTCCGCAGGTGGCTGAAGAATGGAGATTTGTCTTCACCGCTTTAGCCGTACTCAGCATGATATTGGGTAACGTAGTTGCCCTTGCTCAAACTAGCATGAAACGCATGCTCGCTTATTCATCTATTGCCCAAGCTGGGTTTGTGATGATTGGTTTGATTGCTGGTACCGAAGCAGGATATTCCAGCATGTTGTTCTATTTGCTAGTTTACCTGTTTATGAACCTTTGTGGTTTCACCTGTGTAATTTTGTTCTCCCTACGGACGGGAACCGACCAAATTACGGAATACTCTGGCTTATATCAGAAAGATCCACTTTTGACTTTAGGATTGAGCCTTTCTTTGCTCTCCTTAGGAGGTATTCCTCCTTTAGCAGGATTCTTCGGTAAAATTTACCTGTTCT
>JBCBHT010000005.1:0-81925 GCA_038525335.1 Cyanobacteria bacterium J06621_15
ATTGGGTTCTGCTAAAAATCCGTTATGACCCGGTGTTACCTGTTCTGCTGTAGAAGGTGCAACTGCGGCAACAACAGTTCGTAGGTTGGGTTAAGCGAAGCGCAGCCCAACGCGGGTGTTGGGTTTCATTCTTCAACCCAACCTACAATTTCCGAAATTCCCAGGGATGTTGGGTTGTGCCGAAGGCACACCTGCGGTGAACATTCTTCAACCCAACCTACAACTACGGCTGATAATGATAGCGACAAGAAATAACTGTGAAGTAATCATCATCTACAGCATAGAGAAGACGATGGGTGTCATCGATACGACGCGACCAAAACCCGGATAAATTTTCTTTCAAAGGTTCAGGTTTCCCAACTCCCTCGGAATGTTGGTTTTACCAACTCGCAACTCGCTACTTGCTACTCGCTATTCCCCCACTCGCTATAATGATAAAGTGATTCTATTAATCGAGAAATCATGGAAACCCAAAATATAAAAGAAGAAGCACGACGATTAATTGACAAATTACCCGAAAATTCCACTTGGGATGATTTAATGTATGAAATATATGTGAGGCAGGCAATTGAGTCAGGATTAAATGACTCTCAAGCAGGAAGAGTTATTTCTGTAGAACAAGTTAGAGCAAAGTTTGGATTGTCAAAGTGAAAATTTTTTGGACGGAAACTGCTGTAAATCATTTATCTTCAATTTATAATTATATTTCTCAAAACTCTCCTCAGTATGGACAAAGAATTGTAGAAAAATTAACTAACCGTTCCGAACAGATTGCTCAGTTTCCTCTATCAGGTCGCATCGTTCCAGAATTTGAAACAAAGCAAATTCGAGAAGTTATTGAAGGTTCTTACCGCATTATTTATTATATTAAGACTGACCAAATTGATATAATTGCTGTGCTTCACGGCTCCCAGCAAATTCAAACTATAGATGAAGAATAAAAATTATTTACAATTCCAGAACTAAACTAAAGATATTTAAACAAAAAACTTAAGCTTTTTAAGCGCAATCGTATCAAAAAACCACTTTTTGTAAAACGTTTTTAATCCAGGTCGTAGAACTTCGTAAATATGACCCCACCCTTCGAGGGTGAGGGCTAATACGAATAACAAAAAAATGTTTATTTGTTTAATTACAAACCAACACCAGCTAATTTCTTTTGAGATTCAGCAATCACTTGATAGAGTTTCAACTCAAATTTTTCCATACAGGCAGACCAATCAAATTCTAAAATTGAAGGACGAGCATTTGCTGTCATCTGCTGTTTTAATTGAGAATTTTCCAGAATTTGAATAATTTTTTCGGCAAAATCTTCTGGATTATTGGGTTCTGCTAAAAATCCGTTATGACCCGGTGTTACCTGTTCTGCTGTAGAAGGTGCAACTGCGGCAACAACAGGTGTCCCGGAAGCTAATGCTTCGTTGTTTGTAGTGCAGAAGTTTTCTGTAATTGAAGGGTTAACAAATACATCCGCACGAGCAAACCATCCTAAAAGTTCTTTTCCGTGAGATTCACCCCAAACTGTTACACCGGAACCAAATTCTTGAGCGCGTTGTTTAATTTCTTCTTCTATCGGACCGCTACCAACAATGACCAAATGCAGGTCTTTTATTTTCTCTGCAACTATCGGATATATATCTAAAAGTTGATTGACATTTTTTTCTGCGGTAATGCGTCCTACAAATAATAAAGTTGGTCTATTATCTTTAGGAATAGGATTGTAGCTAATATTTTTAGGATTGAATTTTTCGCAATCAACTCCTTGATAGGGAAAGTATTCTCCACGCTGGCATTTCATTGCTTGATATTTAGCAAGTTGTTCTTTTGATGAGAATAAATTGAGATGGTAAGAGTCACTAAATTGCTTAATTAATGTTGGTAAAAAGGGACGAAATAAACTAAATAATTGATTACCTAAGTAATATTGAATATAGGCGACAATATCAGTGTGAAATAGAGATATTGTTGGTGTTCCGGTTTTCCTTGCGTATCCCACTCCAATCGGGCGACCATAACCTTGTAAGAAAAGTGAATATAATCCCCTCATTTGTGCTGCTTCTTCTACTAACACAACGTCGGGATTAAAATTTTCTAGTAACTTAGTATCGTTCCAATGTCGATAGTTTAATGGTTGAGGAAGAGATTTATAAAATATTAATGGCTGTGTGGGAAATGCAAAGGAAGTAAAGTTTGGATACTGCTGTAATTCATCTAATCCAGCCATTGGACGTTTTCCAACATTAGGAGGATACTGATTATTGATTTGAGGATGAATCAAAAATACTTCATGTCCCTGTTGTAAAAACCATTTTACTCTTTGATGTACTGCAACAGAAACTCCTGTTAAAAATGGGGCATATAATCCTGTAGCGATTGCAAGACGAAGAGGTTGCTTTAACATGATTTAATATAATTTATAGTTCCTAAAGAGATACTTGATTATCAACTGCTTGCTCGTCTGATTGATAGGGTTGATACTTGGTTAGCTGAATATTAAACGGATTTTTGATGCGGTAGATAATATTACGCCAAGATATTTTCGATACCCACATTGATGATAGTAAAGCAAATCCATAAAACCATTGTGTCAAAGGAATTCCAATTAGAATTTTCCCTAATGTCGCAAATGATATATTTGGTATCAACCATCGATAGCTAATTACTTTTCTAACTGATATTTCTACAAGAACTGTGATTAACAGTAATGCAAAAATGTAGATGCTATAGCAAGCAAGTAAAATACTGAAAATATCCCAGTTAGCTAATAGCAAATTTAAAACCATTAAAGCAAATATCAAATTTGGTAATGCTATCGAAAATATCGCCTCCATTACTACTAACCACCATTGAGGATGATAAAGTCTAGAAATTAATAATTGCCGTTTCATCCAATTCATTAAGTTAGGAAAAGTGCATTCTTCGCGATTCAAAATTAATAAAGAAGGAACAAATTTTATTTTTAATTTATGCTCGGAAAGAATACCTTTTAGCATAGTATCTTCGCTTAAAGCTCTAGCCCATTTCTCAAGCATTCGGGTTTCATGAATCACTTGTGTTTTTATAGCTAAGGTTCCACCCCAACTAATGTCATACAAATACATTTGTATTACTGCGGAGATATTCCACATATACCTAACTAAAGTTCCCCAATACCTCCCTTTGGGTAGATACCAACGATTTCCTGTAGTTGCTCCTATTTTCGGATGCATCAGAGGTGTAACCAGTTCGCGTAACCAGGTAGGATGAACGACAGCATCTGCATCTACCAAAGCAACTACCTTGTAAGAACTGTCTAATTCAGAAATAGCTTGAATTAAAGAACTGCATTTTAAACTACAAACAGTACTAGCTATTTTTAAAGGACTAATTTGAACATTCGGAGCATTCTTGACAGTATCGCGAGCAACTTTCCATGCTGGGTCTTCCTGACTATCAACTATAATTTTCAAATCGTATTGAGGATAGTCTTGTTCAAGCAGAGCTTTCAGACAGTTGGGAAGAAAAGGGTCAGCCCCTCGTAAGCATAGAACTACCGCTGTTTTAGGAAGTTGACTGTTCGAGAGCGAGTTGACCCTATTTGAACGTAGATAAAAGACAAAAATAAACGCTAAAGCTATCTGAATAATCAGCCAGCCTAGCAAAATTTGTAACAGTGCGATCGCCCAAAATTTCATTTCTATAAACCCGTACAAAATTGAGAAAAAACAACAACATTTTTGATTTTAAAATTTCAGATTTTAGACTAATAAATTAATTACTGTGGATTCTCAAATAAAATTATTTACCAATTAATAAAAGTCACTAATTCTGAATTATACAAATTAAATATTTCAGAATTAATATGAATCCATTATTAATAGAAAATCAAGTATTCTTTATAGAATTAAAGTTCGATGTCTAAACATTTTAAAGATGAGATTTCAAAAGATTAATATGTTTAAAATCAAAATCTATAACCCAAAATCTATAATCTAAAACCTGGAATACAAAAATCAAAATCTAACTAATCATGTCGCTGTGATATTGTTTCCAAACTGACCTGTGATTCATCTATCACAAATTTATTTAAATCAGTATTCTGCAATAAATTATTATCTTTGATATATGCTGGAGGTAAAAACTTATAAAATGAAAGCGTTTTAATCTCCGACACATCTTTTGAAAAAAGTAAGCTATGAGATTTATCCGAATTAAAAATCAAATTTTTGTTTACACTATCAAAAGATTGATTTTCAAATTGACGATGCACAATAATAATTTTGTTACTTTGTTGCGACTTGCGTCGCGTACAACGATGTATAGTTACAGAGATACCCGTGAATAATGGAACATATAGTCCCATAAAAACTGCCATAGCTAAAGCTTGTTTGTCCATAACTTGTATATAATTTAGGGGTCAAGAGAATATTTCATTTCAATATCAATTTTTTGATTTTGTTGTAATGAAAAGCTAGCTGTTTTAAACTTAGGAATTCCTGTTTTGATAGATACTTTAGGGTTATTTGAAATACCGAAACCTTCTTCAGGGATACCAAAAAAGTCTCTATCGAGTTTGTTATTCTCATTCTGGTCATCAATAACCGCAACAGCATAAGTGCCTTTTTTCAAACCTATAAATTCTTGCTTCAATGAATTACCATCAATTTTTATACATTGGATTTTCGATTTATTGCTATTACCTAAAGGGAATCCATTTTCGCTTTCATATATTCTCAAACAAACCTGACCTTTTTGATTTTTGAGATTTCTTATTGCAACGGTAAGATTAGCCGAATTTTCCACAGCATCAGTTTCAAAAGCCAATCCAAGGCTTGTTAAAGTAAAGAATAACAAGCCGCAATATTTAATTATTTTCATTATTAGTTGATAGTTGATAGTTGATAGTTGTTAGTTGATAGTTGATAGTTGATAGTTGTTAGTTGTTAGTTGTTGGCGGTTAGTGAACAACTGATAACTGTTCACTGTTCACTGATTCAAACCCAACCACGCAATCTGTATATAATCATACCAATATATTCTTTTAAGGCAAGAGTAAAGTTTTCTAAATTTCTACTATCTGGTAATAAATTTAATATTGCGCTTTTAGGAGTACTAGCAATAGCTTTTAGTTCATCTTTTGTAACTAGGAAGTCAGTTGGTGCAGGAGTTACCTCAAAACCTTGATGCTTAAAAATCGCTAGCGAACGTGGCATATGCATTGCTGAGGTCACTAACAGTATGCGGTTAATATCGCGTTTTGAAAGAATTTTTTTAGTATTTACAGCGTTTTGATAAGTGTTAAGCGAATCAGGGTCTTGTATAATATCTTTCGATTCTACTCCCATAAATTCAAGTAGTTTTGCGATGTCTTCTGACTCTGGTGCACCACCTCCAGACCAATCAATACGACCACCACTAACAAGAACTACAGGTGCTTTTTTTTGGCGATAAAGTTGAGCAGTATACAGAACTCTATCCCCTGCTTCGCTTAAGTCTACATCTGTTCGAGGTGGGAAAGCAGACCTAGTAGCACCTCCTAATACTACGATTGCTTCTGCTGTAGGTAATTCAACTGATGGAATATTTTGCCATTCTAAAGAACTCACCAAGAAGCGAGAAATCCAAGAATTAGAACTGAAAAGCAATAAAAATAACGCTAAAGCCATAAAAGATGCTGCAATACGCGGTCGTTTCCAAATAAAAAAAAGCGCCAATACACAACAAATACAAGCAAATCCTAAAGGATAGAAAAAAAGGGGTAGTAGCTTGGAAAGATACAAAAACATGGTAACTACAAGTTGTGAATTGGAACTGAGGAATGAGGAATTAGAAACTAAAAATTAAAAGTAAAAAGTTAATAGTTTCCAATCATCTATCCCATTAATGCTGATAGAGATAATGGTTTCTAGCAAACGATTTATTGCTCCCATAAAGGACTAAAACCTTTAGCACAAACCATCAATTTAATGGGACAAGATATTAGTATTGAGCAAGCTTTCTAAAGCTTCTTAAATTTCAATAACTATTACCTATTTTCAACCTAGGAATGACTATAAGTTTCAATAACAATCCAGCTTCAAGTTGACTAGTAAATATATTAAGTTACTAACCATAAACTTCTAATTCCTCATTCTTCAATTATGCAGACTACTTTTCCCAAAACTTAACATTGATTCCACCACGACGACGGTAACGACGGGTAGCTCTTCTACTCCGCTGAGAGTTGATTCTCTGCGGGGGTAGTTCATCATCTTGAGTTTCTATTTCTCGCTGAATCTGACCTGAGACTTTGGTAACGGTTGGTTCTTTACTTCCCCACCAAGCAAAAATAAAGCCCCCACTCAAACCAGCAAGTCCACCTAACAAGATGCTTATGGGGGGTTCATAACCCAAAAGCAAAAAGCTAAGCAAGAAAAATAACCAGTATTTAAGTCCAGCATCTACACCGTCAGAAGATGCTACAGTTTCAGGATGAGGTCCACTTCTTGTGGATGTTGTAAATAGACCTAATGCTAATCCCCCCAATACTCCGAGAAAGACACTTAGTTCGACTCTTCCAGATGAAAGGAAAAATATAAATGCCAAAAACGTTCCGAATACCAGTTGAGAGATAAAGCTTTGAGAGACAGGAGGTAAAAAATTACCAGAACTTTTTTTTGCCATAATTCGGCTATTGGCTAATTACTTATTTGAATTGTGCATGCACGTGGCTGAGTTATATCTAAAATTTTAAGATATTCTTTTCTTTGTCGGTCAATGCTTCACCTGTTTTCATTTGTGATAGTAACAAATCAGCAGTGAAATCTACTAGGTTAACCATAGCCTTTACAAATGAACTGTATTTAGCTTAAAAGGTTTTAGCTATATTGCATACAGTTGAATTTAGTTATAAATACAAAAAAACCAGGAGTTAGCCCCCTGGCATTTTACTTCATAAGTAGAATGCTGAAAACCCCGTGAATTTTAGTCGGGGAATATTACTAAATTACGCCTAATGTGAATTAAAAACGTCCCTTATTCTAAAAGGGTTTTGAAGCTCGCTTAAATCCATATTTTTAATTTACCAACTTTTCGGGTAATGGTTTGAGCAATTAATTCACATAACACGTAAATTACTTTTAAGCATCTCCAGCTTCAGTTTCTTCCGAAGTTTCACCTTCATCTTCTGTAGCTGCACTGACTTGAGGTGGTAAAACACTAACTACAAGTTCTTCTGATTCTGCTGTTAAACTTACACCTTTGGGTAACACAATTTCATTTACGTGCAAGTTGTCTCCAACTTTCAAGTTACTTACATCAATATCAATTGAATCGGGAATGTTTTCTGGCAGACAGTTTAGCTGCATCTGAGTAATTACGGTATCTAATATACCACCTTCTTGCTTTACGCCAATTGCTTCACCGATAAAGTTAAAAGGTACTTCTACCGTCATTTTACCGTGACCTGCAACGGCAAAAAAGCTCAGATGATAAGGTTTACCTGTAGCTGGATGGGTTTGAACCTCTCGCAGTAAGGTTTGTCCCTCCCAAGGGATATCACCAATCTTCAAGTCAATCAAGGTATTATTAACTGAAGCTTTTCTGAGTAAACGTTCAACGGTTTTGGCATTAACTACTAAAGAAACTGATTCTGTCCCTTTATGACCGTATAAATTGGCAGGGATTTCTCCAGAACGACGCAAAGCTTTAGTTTTGCTACCTTCTGGTCGTTTTTGACATTCGACCGTCATTTCCATAGTTCTATTCTTAATTAATTGTGGGTTAGTTTACAGTTGAAGCGAGACAGTTTTGTACAAGCCTCTAAAATATACAGACAAAGAAAACATTGTACCTTATGCAGTCTTCAAAGAAACAGGGGTACCGTCAGCTTGGAGCAATGCTCGTTTCGGTCCGTGAATTGGGTCTTCAACAATAATTGTTTGGTCGCGACTCGCACCCAAGGAGACAATCGCAATGGGAACTTCAACCAGTTCTGCCAAAAATTTCAGATAATCTAGTGCTTGTGGTGGCAAATCTTCTAAATTACGACAATGACTTGTTGATTGCTGCCATCCCGGCAAAGTTTTGTAAATAGGACGACATTGAGAGAATTTTCTGGAACTAGTAGGAAAATGTTCGGTACGGGAACCGTCAATTTCGTAAGCAACACAGACTTTGATTTCTTCTAGTCCGTCAAGAACATCTAATTTAGTAATGGCTAAACAGTCCATACCGTTGATACGTACTGCATAACGACCGATAACCGCGTCAAACCAACCGCAGCGGCGTTTGCGTCCTGTTGTTGTCCCAAATTCTGCCCCAATAGAGCAAAGTTGTTCTCCGATTTCTCCGGAAAGTTCGGTAGGAAAAGGTCCTTCACCAACCCGAGTAGTATAGGCTTTCGCCACACCTATCACCCGGTCAATCATAGTTGGTCCTAAACCAGTACCCACACAAGCCCCACCCGCAACAGGGTTCGAGGAAGTAACAAAAGGATAAGTTCCGTGGTCTAAATCTAAAAGAGTTCCCTGCGCTCCTTCAAACAAAATATTTCGACGTTCTCTTATCGCTTGATAAATCTCTAAAGAAGTATCGACAACATAATTTCTTAAACGTTCTGCATATCCTAAATATTCTTCAATTACAGCAGAAACATCTATCGGTGATAAATTATAAAGCTTCTCCAGAATGACGTTTTTATAATTAATCGTCCATTCGAGCTGCTCGCGTAATCCTTTTGGGTTCATCAAATCCAGCATCCGAATACCCGTGCGCTCGGACTTATCAGCGTAAGTTGGACCGATACCTCTACCTGTTGTACCGATTTTATGATTACCCCTCTGCTCTTCTGAAGCTTTATCAATCAATCGGTGATAAGGCATCGTAACGTGTGCCGTTTCCGAAATCAACAGATTCTTAGTAGAAATATTTAAACTTTCAATTTGATCTAATTCACCAATCAAAACTTTTGGGTCAATTACAGTTCCAGACCCAATAATACATTTGGTATCTGGATACAAAATACCAGAAGGAATAAGGTGCAGCTTAAAGGTTTGACCTTTTACTACAATCGTATGTCCGGCATTTACCCCACCTTGGTAACGCACGACAACATCTGCGGAGCGGCTGAGTAAATCGGTTATTTTTCCTTTTCCTTCATCGCCCCACTGGGCACCTATAACAATGACGTTAGCCAAGAGATTTTATTAAGAATACAGTTTTCACAAATGAATATTATCCACACGATTAGTCACTGATGTCAAGGTTAGTAGGTCACATTATTTCAAAAATATTTATTAATTATAATTTTGTGATAAAAGTTACCTTTATTTTTTATCTGAATTGATTCGTATACTACAGTTTTATATTTTATTCCTGGTAAAATAATTAACACTTTTCGCATAAAACTATTTGGTATAAAACTAATTCTTCTTATTCAAGAATTGACAGATTATTTTTTTGAATAGATGTATCAAATATGTATAGATAAAACGTAGATTTATATATAGCTTATCTATCATAATAATTTCAGCAATAAACTATCTGTTGAGAAAGAAATTACTGTATTGCAGAAGATAAAAGATAAGGATTGCAAAAGATAATTTTTTCAGATATTTTTAGTATTTGATTTATATAAAAAATTAAATTAATCAGATAAATTATTATTATTCACTTATGATGAAATCATTTAGCAGAAACAAACTAAAAATATTATTCTTGCTAGCCCTTTGTTTCGTATTTTCTAATGCAGTGGTTTCATGCGCTAATATTATTAAGCTGAATGTGAACCAACAAAAGGTAAATCATTCAAATGAAATTATTATTCAACTTGAAAAAACTCTCTCAGCATTCACAAATGCTCATACAGCAGGTTACAAATATTTTAAATCAACTAATACAGATTACTTAAAGTCATATATTTCCTCACGAGAAGAAATTGACACACATATCAAATTATTAAAACGATTGACAGAAAATAATGACCAAAAACAACAGCAAATAATATTGCTAGAAAAAACTATTTTTAATCAAATTAGTGTATTTGAAGAAGATTTGAATTTCAAACTGAATAGTAAGCCGAAACCATTTAATAATTCAGCATCAATAAATTATATAAAAAAACTCATTGAATCAATAGAAGAAGACGAGCAGAACCTACTACTAAATCAAATAGAAATATCGCAACTTAGCTTTCAAAAATCAATTGTGGCTTTTTCGGTTGCTGGAATTGTTAATTTAGGGTTAGTTATACAGTTTTATTACTTACTAAAAGATTACATTAGAAAGCTAAAAAAAACAGAATCTTGTTTGCGGCAAAGCGAAAAGCAATTTCGAGCAATAATAGATGCAGAGCCAGCATCTATAAAATTAATACATAGAAATAGTAATATTTTAGAAATTAATGCCTCCGGAGTGGAAATGATGGAGGTAGAAAACGCTGATATGTTAGTTGGTAAATCTGTATATACAGCGGTTACACCTGAATATCTCAAAGCTTATCAGTTGATGCATGAAAGCGTTTGTAGCGGTAACAAAGAAACTTTAGAATTCGAGATGGTTGGATTCAAAGGTACTCGTCGCTGGTTAGAAACACATGCAATACCATTACCAAATGAGAATAATAACGGTTTTTTACACCTAGCGATAACTCGTGATATCACACAGCGTAAAACTTCAGAACAAAAACTAAAAGAACAAGCAGCATTATTGGATGTAGTCACAAACGCGATTTTAGTAAAAGATATTCAGAATCAAATATTATATTGGAATAAAGGTGCTGAAAATATCTACGGTTGGTCAGCGTCTGAAGTTTATGGGAAAAAATCATCGCGACTACTACATAGAGAATATTCTTCACAGCAAGATGATGCATTATTAAGCGTTATTAATTTAGGTCAATGGCAAGGAGAATTGCATCAAATAACCAAAGAAGGTAAAGATATTATTGTTCAAAGTCGTTGGACTTTATTACGAGATGATAAAGGAAAACCAAAATATATTTTGGCAGAGAATACAGAAGTTACTCAAAAGAAAAAACTTGAAACACAGTTATTAAGAACCCAACGTTTAGAAAGCATCGGAACTTTAGCAGGTGGTATTGCTCACGACCTCAATAATGTATTAACACCTATTTTGATGTCAGTACAGTTATTAGAAAGAAAATTACAAGATTCGCAACATGTAAAATTGCTCAAAACTTTGGAGAATAATGCTCAACGTGGTGCCAATCTCATTAAACAATTGTTATCATTTGCCAGAGGAATTGAAGGTCAGAGAACTCTAATTCAAACTAAATATTTAATCTCAGAAATTGAGCAAGTTGTCCGAGAAACCTTTCCTAAATCAATTAAATTAAATGTAAACATACCGGCAGACTTGAGTTACGTTTATGGAGATGCAACCCAATTACATCAGGTATTAATGAACTTGGTTGTAAATGCTCGCGATGCCATGCCCAAGGGAGGTAAACTAGATATTTCAGCCGAGAATCTGCTAATTGATGAATGTTATGCCCAAATGAACGTATATGCCAAAGTAGGTGCTTATATCGTAGTTACTGTGGCAGATACCGGAGTAGGTATGCATCCGGAAATTCAAGAACGGATTTTTGAGCCATTTTTTACAACAAAAGAAATAGGAAAAGGTACAGGTTTAGGTCTTTCTACTGCTTTAGGTATTGTTAAAAAGCACGGTGGTTTTGTTAAGGTTTACAGTAAATTAAATAAAGGTACCATTGTTAAAATTTATTTACCCATTCGACAAGCAGAAGAAACAAATATAGATGATTGCGACGAACTAGAAGATTTGAATGGTAGTGGGGAATTAATATTAGTAGTTGATGATGAAGCAGCTATTCGTAAAATAACAAAATCATCTCTAGAAGCATATAATTACCGGGTATTAACAGCATCAAACGGAATTGAAGCTTTAGAAATTTATGCGAGATATCAGCAAGAAATAAATTTAATCTTACTAGATATGATGATGCCCGAAATGGATGGTGAAACTACTATTCCAATGTTGCAAAAAATCAACAAAGAAGTAAAAATTATTGCAATCAGTGGCTTAGCGTTAAACTATCATTCAGTTTCTTATCAGAATTTATGTGTCAAAGCATTTATGTCAAAACCTTGTACTGGCAAAGATTTACTCCACACTATAGCCAAGGTTAGCAGAGACTTTAGATAGAATTTACGAAAAATTTTATTGAGTATATATTTTTTTTATCTTTGTTTTTGTTACCATTAATAAAATTTTTAGTATGAAATATCAGTTATGGCTTTATACGCTGAGTTGCATAGACATTTGGGGGGTTCGGTTGTACCCCGAATTTTATGGGGATATTTCGAGCGTCATTCAAATGAGCTAGTCAAAGATTTTCAGAATTATCAAGAGTTTGAAGAGTTTTATACCAAACCACGCAATACTTTAGAAGAATATCTAGAACTTCATACTTTAGTTGAAAGCGTGCAGACCGTAGAAACTTTACCTTACTTTATTTATCGTTTGGTACGTGGTGCATATATTTTTGAAAATTTAGCTTATCTAGAACTGCGCTACACTCCTTATCTGCGGACACCAGAGCATCTAAGTCAATCACAAAGAATTGACAAAATGGCTGAGATTGTTGATGTTGTCGGTAAGGCTAGTCAATTATCCGAATATCCAATTGTTACCAGTCAGATATTGTGCATGCACTCCAGGCTTCCCTATGAGGTGAATAGAGCGATTGTAGATTTAGCCGCTCAAAATAGGCAGTATGTATGTGCTGTAGACTTAGCAGGAGGAGACAGTGCTTATTCCGAACGTATGGATGAATGGAAAAAGCTGTACGAATATGCTTTATCTGTTGGTTTAAATACTACCGGACATGTTTATGAAACAAAGGATGGGTGTCATCCAGAATTATTACCTTATTTAATGCGAATTGGTCACGGTATCCAGATTCCACTGCAACATCCAGATTTACTTCAAGATGTAGCGAGAAGAGGACAATGTTTAGAAGTATGTCCCACAACATATATTAAAACAGGAACTTTGGCAGATATTCGAGAGCTAAAGTTGGTGTTTGAACGTTGTTTTGATGCTGGGGTTGATATCGCTATTTGTACTGATAACGCTGGGTTGCATAATGTACGTTTACCATTCGAGTACGAAAATCTGTTGACCTACGATATCATCGGTTTTGAAATGCTCCAAGCTTGTCAAGATGCAGCTTTCCGTCATGCTTTTGCTTGGCCATACGGAAGCGAACGTCCGGCACAGTTATTAAATGGTTTACTTCACCCTAAATCGCAAAAAGCTGTTATGGCTAATGGGTGATTTGTAAGAAGTGATTATTGATTAGTAATTAATTGATTGTTAATCAAGAGTTAGTTAAAAAGTGAGATTTGTTGCAGCGAGTGAATTTTTATTTTTTGGTAAAGGGTGATATCCTCTCTGTTTGTATAGTAATTATTTAAAGTTTCTCTTCTTTCTCTTTCCTCTGCGGTTTTTTTATTCTAAGCCGTTGGATAATCTTAGCTTGGGAAAACCAAATTTGCTCTTTGATTACTATTTATAGCTACATTTTTACTTTTTATCATCTGCTTATTAATGCTGAATCTCTTAACTAGAACTGACGTTAAGTATGTTCTCGTTAATGCATTTTGATTCTAAAACAATCAGTGTCTCGTTCTCAAAAACTGTGCATTTTGGTACAAGCTTTGCTAATGCTGGAATTTTTCCTTGTTTCGCTGCTGCTGTTGCTTTATCTGCGGCTGGTTGAAACTGGTTAATCCAACGATTAATTCTGATTTCTTCATCTTCACTATTGTCTGAGAGTAATGGTTGTAAAAGTCTTTGACGATTAATTAAAAAGAAGTCTATGTCATATTTTTGAATAAAGTTTCGTAATTTTTTTATAGTGACCATAACACTATTAAAAAAGTTACTCAAATTATGTATCAATGCTATTCTCGGTAGAACTTAAACTACAACTTGCTGTAAAGATTAACTTTAAGCGAAAAAGTTAAGCTGCTACAATCAACAATGATAAAATGAAATGCGCTGCATTTATGTAAAAATACTAACTTATATAGTAACTTTTAGCTATGTATATTAGTAATCTTATTTTCAGTTAACAGCTTAGAATACTGTTAATTTAGAAACATAGTTAAGAATTTTCTACAGGTATAAATAAAATCATTAAGAATCGTTGAAAAGAATGAATTTCTATTAATAATTCCCATGTAACATAGTTGTGCGGTAGAGTAATTTGTATCCTCGCCAACAATGTAATATACGTTATGGCATCTACTATCCAAGCTCTACCTTCAGAAGTGGTACATCTGATTACAGCCGGAGAGGTGATTGATTCTTTTGCTTCGGTAGTACGGGAATTGATAGAAAATTCCTTAGATGCAGGTGCGACAAGGATTGTAGTTTCTCTGTACCCGCAGCAGTGGCGGATACGTGTAGCGGATAACGGTCGTGGAATGAGTTTAGAGGATTTGCAGCAAGCAGCAAGCGCTCACAGCACTAGTAAAATTCGCTCCTGCAAAGACTTGTGGAAAATTAATAGTTTGGGTTTTCGCGGTGAAGCACTCCACAGTTTGACAACCCTAGCCGATTTAGAAATTATCAGCCGTGCAGAAACTCATCCCGAAGTAAAAACAGGATGTAGTGGTTGGCGGATTGTATATGGTGATAAAGGAGAACCTTTAATTATCGAAGCTGCAGCTGTTGCACCAGGAACGGTAGCCGTAATTTCCAATTTATTCGGTAACTGTAGGGGTCGTCGTCAGGGTTTACCTTCCATAGCGCAACAGATGAGAGCGGTACAAACAGTCATTCAACAAACCGCTTTGTGTCATCCTCACGTTACCTGGCAAGTTTGGCAAAATGGACGCGAATGGTTTGCTATTTACCCGACTGGAAATATGAGGGATACTCTATCTCAGTTCTTGCGTAGAGTTCATCCATCTGATTTACAAGACCTAAAAGTCGAATTAAACAATCTCGAATCTTCACTTTCATTAGTTATCGGATTACCCGATAGATGTCATCGTCATCGTCCGGACTGGGTACGTATAGCAGTAAATGGACGCATGGTTAAATGCTCCGAACTCGAACAAACTATACTTTCTTCATTTCATAAAACATTACCGCGAGACCGTTATCCAGTATGTTTTCTACACTTATCTATATCTCCAAATCAGATTAACTGGAATCGCAATCCCGCGAAAACTGAAATTTATCTCAATCAACTCGATTATTTAAGAGAACAAATAGCCCAATCGATTGATAAAGCATTTAGCATTAATTGTTCCAGCATTAAGGAATCTCTACAGGTCACCCGAGTCAGTCAATTAATCAAAGCCGCAGAAGCTAAAGGTGGTTACAACTTTAACGATAGAGATATTGAAAAAAAGAGCTTTGAAACTAATAAAACTAGCCAAAATAATCAAACTAATCAAAATCAATTTAAACCACAAACCGTAAATCAAAATTCTTCTCTTTCTACAACATTTCCTTTAAAAGCAGTTGCTCAAATCAACAAAACCTACATCGTAGCCGAACATCCTGGAGGAATGTGGCTGATAGAACAACATATTGCTCACGAAAGAGTTTTATACGAACAAATTTGCCAACATTGGCAACTAGTAAAGTGCGAACCACCAATAATTCTTTATCAACTATCCCCCGAACAAGTAGAGCAGCTACAAAGGATTGATTTAGAAATAGAACCTTTCGGAGAACAACTTTGGGCAATTCGTCAAGTACCCGCACTACTTCAACAGCGTGAAGATTGCGCTGAAGCCATACTAGAACTGAGTAAAGGAGGGGACTTAAAAACAGCCCAAGTAGCAGTCGCTTGTCGGAGCGCTATTCGTAACGGTACAGTACTGACCATCCCACAAATGCAGCAGCTTTTAGATGAATGGCAGCGTACCCGCAATCCTCGTACCTGTCCTCACGGAAGACCAATTTATTTATCCCTAGAAGAATCATCTCTAGCTCGTTTCTTTCGTCGTAATTGGGTAATTGGTAAATCCCATGGAATCTGACAATTTTGGATTTTGGATTTTGGATTTTGGATTAAGTTTTGAGCATGGGTCATGAGGAATGGAATAATGAGTGAGGAGTTTAAGAATTTTGGATTTTAGATTTTAATAACGGATGCTTTGTGTAGGGATTTTGGATTAGGATTTAAAAGTTAGGAGTTAGCGGAAAGTTGGGGGTGTCGGTTTCCGTCCCCCAAACTTTCCAAGACGGAGTTGGGAATTAAGAATTTTCTTCCCCCTCTCTCCCCCCTCTTCCCCTTCTTCCCCCTCTCCCCCCTCTCCAAAAATATGAGTGCAGAAATTATTTGTGTCGGTACGGAAATGCTCCTGGGAGATATTCTCAATAGCAATGCTCAATATATAGCGCTACAGTTAGCTCAATTAGGTATTCCTCATTTCTATCAAACTGTTGTTGGAGATAATGTTGATAGAATCAAGCAAGTTATTGAAATTGCCAGTAACAGAGCAGAAATACTAATTTTTACAGGGGGTTTGGGACCAACTCCTGATGATTTGACTTGTGAAACCATTGCCGATTTTTTTGGTTCTCCTTTAATAGAGCGTCCCGAAATCATCGAGGATATTACTAAAAAATATAAAGCCAGAAATCGTACAATGAGCGCGAGCAATCGTAAGCAAGCTTTAATACCAGAAGGTGCAGATATTTTACCCAATCCTACCGGAACGGCTCCTGGTATTATTTGGCAACCTCGTGCTAATTTGACGATTTTTACTTTCCCCGGTGTACCTTCAGAAATGCATCGAATGTGGGAGGAAACTGCTGTACCTTATCTAAAAAATCAAGGTTGGGGAAAACAAATTATTTACAGTCGAATGCTACGGTTCTGGAACGTTCCCGAATCTGCTATGGCTGAAAAGGTTTCTGCTTTACTCAATTTACCCAATCCAACGGTAGCTCCCTACGCAAGTAAAGGACAGGTGAAATTACGAGTTTCTGCGAAAGCGAGTTCGGAAGCAGAAGCAGAAAGTTTAATTGAACCCGTTGCAAAGCAAATTCAAGAAATAGCTGGTTTAGATTATTTTGGTGCAGATGATGATACTTTAGCTTCTGTAGTCGGGGATTTGTTGCGAAAAAATGGAGAAACACTTTCGGTAGCAGAATCTTGTACCGGTGGAACTTTGGGAGGAATGTTAACCGATATTGCAGGAAGTTCCGATTATTTTTGGGGTGGTGTAATTTCCTATGATAATTCGGCAAAAGCTGGGATGTTGGGAGTTAATAAAGAGGATTTAGAAAAACATGGTGCTGTAAGTTCCACAGTTGCGGAACAAATGGCTGCTGGAGTAAGAAAACAGCTTGGTACAACTTGGGGATTGAGTATTACTGGAATAGCAGGACCGGGTGGAGGAACAGAAACAAAACCCGTAGGTTTGGTGTACGTGGGTTTAGCTGGAGATTCGGGAGTTGAAAGTTTTGAATTTCGCTTTAATCCCGTTCGGGGTCGGTCTTTAATTCGTCACTTCAGCGCTTGTAATGCTTTGGATAGTTTAAGAAGAAAGTTGATAGTTGGGAATGGGTAATTGGTAATTGGTAATTTTTGAATGATATTTTTTATAAATTCAGAGACCTTACAGTGCAATATCTTCCTAGATTGATATCTAATATCTATATTAAGAAATTTGTTAAACTGCCTCATCACTTAAGAATAAAACCACTACGAATATAATTCTCAAAATTTTAAATCAAATTACTGAAAAATGGGCATTTTATCAATTAGCTAATATTCTTTTGTAATCACTATGGTTCGATGTAGAAGAAGATTTTGGTGATATCAATTATGTTCTTTGTGTTGAGAAATATTTAACAAATCCAAGTTATGAAAAATAGGTTTAAAACAGTTACACATGAAAGCTATACTAAATTAGTAAGTCATAATGCAAAAAAGGTTATAGTAGAAATATGTAATCTAAGTAGTAAATTGATTTTTCTTTGTATAATCCCAAGTGGGCTGTAATAATTTTAAATGTTTGACGGCATATATAGAATTGTTACAACAAACCAATTGATTATTTTTATACACAGTAATAGCCTAAATAGATTAATGTGAATGTATAAAAATCATTATTTATACATATCATCTGTCTAAAGTAATAATTCAAATTGCTCTGAGGAGATTTATTCTCAGTATTGCATTGCCAAATTAAGGAAAAGCTTGAAACTGCTTTCTGTTCAACTTTTGCTCGAAAAAAAAAGTTTATCAAATCTCAGGACTAATCCTGGTTTTGTTTAATATGAATTCGTAACCTGGTAATAACATTTTTTATTTCTATAATTATTTTTTCTTATAAGTAGAATAACCCCAAAGCCAGGTACAATCAGCTTTTAAGTTGTTAAACAATTCACTGCTATTAATCATTTTGTGCTTCTTCATCAGCATATTTAATCTCTAGAAGGTTGCTGAGAAGTTCACAATTTGTTACAAAAAGACATAGAACTTCTAGTAACCTGTACTCAAAAAATGTTTGGCGGACTTACTGGTTTTAAAGATTCTAAAGGCAGCGACTGGGGTGAGCAGATGCTCAACACTGTTGCGAGCCAAACGATTCGTCACTTGTTTACTAAAAGCGAGTCGGTAGAGGTCTTTGTCCGCTGCTATCCCTCCAGTAAGCTTTTACAGGGCAGTATTGACAGCTTCAAGATGAGTGGTCGTAGTTTAGTGATTCGCAAAGATTTCTTCGTTGAAGAAATGTCCTTTGAAACCGATGCGGTGTCTATTGACTTCAGTTCGGTGCTAAGCGGTAAATTGCGTTTAAAACAACCCACCCAAGCTATTGCTCAAGTTGTGTTGACCCAAGAAGGTATCAATCAGGCTTTTAAAGCTGAATTAGTAAAAAAGCGGTTGATAAACCTTACTGAACCAACGTTGACAGCGCTGTCTGATGGCGAACCCGTTTCTTTTCCTGATGTTGAGGTAGAATTACTGCCAGATAATCGGTTAAAGATTTTCGCTAAGGCTGACTTAAGCAACGGCGAATTGGTGCCGTTATATATGACTGTAAAAGTAGGAATTGAACGAAGACGCAAAGTCTCTTTCAAAAATCCTGAAATCGAATTGGAGTTGGTACCAGAAGAGCAAAGAGAAACTTCAGAAACTTTATGTACTGCATTAGCAGAAATTTTAGATAATATGGTCGATTTAGACCGCTTTGACCTTGATGGAGTAAAACTGCGGTTAAACCGTTTAGAAACAGAAGGTCAAAAATTAATTTTTAGCGGATATGCCGAAATTGAGCGTATACCACGTACTTAGTTAATCAGCAATGAACAGTTATCAACCAAAATTTGATAATTGTTCCTCACCCAAGTAAATACAGAAAATTTAGATAAATGTCACCAGAGTTAAAACCCCCCTGTCGTCAACCAGCCTTCTGGTGGATTGCAGGGGGGTAATTACGATTATTGGACGACAATAGGGTCAAAAATTTACCTGAGTTCGGGTAATCGCTAAATAATTGTTGTTGTTTTAGCTATTAACTAATTGTAAAAAGTGAGCTAAGTTTTACTACACTAACTGACGTTAATTATAGTTATTCGTGCGAAGGAAACTAATTTTAGGTAGTGCGTCAAAGCATTACACAAATTAATTAGAATGACTACGTATAGCTGAAGATGATTTAAAATTTAAAGAACAAATTATATTAGAATTAATGCGTAAAAAGAATTTCAAATATCTTCTCCTGATATGCTCATATGCACGCTCCGCTTGTTCAGCTTGCTGACCCGTTAGGATAAACTTAACGAGCCGCACTCTGCAATAAAGTTTCCGGATTGTGTAAAGAAGTCGGGGAGAAGATATTTTTTTCAGTCGTCAGGCAAAAACTACGCCATTTACTACAGCAAAGAGAATATTCCTTCCCAAGAGGCTTCGCTAAGCTAATTTGGGGAAGAAACCCAACAATCTCAATTAGTATCACCAAAACGCAATGGCTCCTCACACTTTCTCACCAACTACCAATTACCCTTCCTCGGAACTATCAGCTTTTCTCCCCGGAGATGATTCATAAAGAGCATCAAGCTGTTGGCGAGCATCTTCAACATTAATCGAACGCATTACCAATAATGGCTCTTTAACAATATTTCCAGAGTTATCCAAGAGTTCTGGATGAGGTACATACTGTTTTCTTGATGCTGATATAGAATAATTACCTTGGTTTCGACGAACTCCTCCAACTTCATTTCTTCCAAATCGTGCTGGATAATTTCCCTGTCTATCAAAGCTAAACATAACTAGGTTGCGAATCAAGTTAGCAACGGCTATAACAGCAAGGGTGGTAAAAGCGAGAATGTAAAGTAGTTGTAATAGCATCTTCGTTTTCCTTTTGGGGCAGCAAGTTTTTAAACGCTCATCTCAATCGGGTTTATCAACACCGCTTGGGGTTCTAACTGCAATGTGAATTGCTTCCACGGCTTGATTACACCCATAGTCAATTAACTAAGGCAGAGTATACAAAATAATTTTTGTAGCATTAAATACATTTTCTCTCAAAAATCACTGGTTTTAAAGAAGTTTAGAAAAAAAATATTTATTTATAGCTCGTCTTACTGTTGTGAATTTTGTCTAGAGCGGTGTTGCATCGAAACATTCCAACATTCTGTAACAAGTTGATGCCATGGCATAAGAGTTGCCATGTCTATTCCCACCTTGCCTTCAGCCACTGTAAACAACATCTTGGCTGCTTGAACTTCATCCGCTGCAAGCTTCACCCGCATTAACAACTCCGATTGTTCATGCTCATTCAAAAACGGTAGCTGCTCCGTTTCTAATAAAGTTCGTGAACAAGCAAACCAGTACTCAAAGTCTTCCAACAATGGCTGCAAGACAGTCTTCAGCAACTGTGGCTCCGGTAAGTTAGAGTCTCGCATAAATAATGAGCAAAATTCGATTTTTATTACTAATATTAACGTTCTTTAATATTCTTAACATTTAAAGCGACATCTTTATAAATGTAGAATCTTAAATAAATCTGTAATTTTTATTACACTTTAATTATTATATATATTACTTTTCTCATTTGTACATATCCTAAAGATGGAACAGGTTGTCAATAAAGGATATGTAAATAAGTATGTAAATAGTGTTAACAACATCTTAGGGAATAGTAATGCGGTCTACCTAATGGTCGTTAATATAGATGCAGTTCCATAAAATATAAAGTAATTATTTCGTCAATGGTTAAGCAGCCAATATCGCCTCCTGACTCTCATAATCAAACTGAAGAACCGGAAAAAATTAATCTACCACGTACCAGCGAATCTGAGGATTTGAAAAAGATTCGTCATACAACCTCTCATATCATGGCAATGGCGGTACAGAAATTGTTTCCTGATGCTCAGGTCACCATTGGTCCGTGGATTGAAAACGGTTTTTACTACGATTTTGAAAGCTCAGAACCATTTACTGAGAAAGATTTGAAAGCCATCTACAAGCAGATGGTGAAAATAATTAATCGTAAATTACCAGTTAGGAGAGAAGAAGTTAGTCGCGAGGAAGCAGAACGTCGAATTAAAGAAATTAACGAACCTTATAAGTTAGAAATTTTAGAAGATATTAAAGAAGAACCTATTACAATCTATCATTTAGGAGATGAATGGTGGGATTTATGTGCTGGACCTCATTTAGAAAATACCGGAGAGTTAACCCCCAAAGCAATTGAATTAGAAAGTGTCGCTGGTGCTTATTGGAGGGGAGATGAAAATAAGGCACAATTACAGCGTATTTATGGTACAGCTTGGGAAAGTCCGGAGCAGCTAGCAGAGTATAAGCGACGTAAACAAGAAGCAATGCGTCGCGACCATCGTAAATTAGGTAAGGAGTTAGGATTATTTATCTTTTCTGATTTGGTTGGTCCTGGTTTACCTCTATGGACTCCCAAAGGTGCTTTACTGCGAACTCTTTTACAAGATTTTCTTCAGGAAGAACAGGTAAGACGCGGTTATTCACCAGTCATAACTCCTCATATCGGTAAAATTGATTTATTTAAAAAATCGGGACACTGGCAAAAATATAAAGAAGACCTGTTTCCCATGATGGCAGAAGATGAGGAAGCAGCAGCTCAAGAAGAAGGCTTTGTTCTTAAAGCAATGAACTGTCCTTTTCACATTCAAATATATAACAGCGAACTGCGGTCTTATAGAGAATTACCAATCCGTTTAGCAGAATTTGGTACGGTTTATCGCTACGAACAATCTGGGGAATTAGGAGGATTAACAAGAGTAAGAGGTTTTACTCAAGATGATGCTCATATATTCGCAACTCCCGAACAATTAGATGAAGAATTTCTCAATGTTGTAGATTTAATACTGTCAGTATTTAATAAATTACAACTAAAGAATTTTAGAGCCAGATTAAGTTTCCGCGACCCAGAAAATAAGGAAAAATATATCGGTTCAGATGAGGCTTGGGAAAAAGCTCAAGGTGCTATTCGTAGGGCTGTTGAAAAGCTGGGGATGGAGCATTTTGAAGGAATAGGTGAAGCCGCTTTTTATGGTCCTAAATTAGACTTTATTGTTAACGATGCCTTGGAAAGAGAATGGCAATTAGGAACCGTACAAGTAGACTATAATTTACCTTCTGAAAAAAGATTTAATTTGGAATACGTTGCCGAAGACGGTTCTCGTCAGCATCCAGTTATGATTCACCGTGCGCCCTTCGGTTCCTTGGAAAGATTAATTGGTATTTTAATAGAAGAATATGCAGGTGATTTTCCTTTATGGTTAGCACCAGTTCAAGCAAGATTATTACCAGTAACAGAAGTCCAATTAGATTTCGCAAAAGATGTCGCAGCCAAAATGAAAATATTAGGTATTCGTGCGGAAGTTGATACTAGTGGCGACAGACTTGGTAAACTAATACGTAATGCCGAAAAACAGAAAATTCCCGTAATGGCTGTAGTAGGACAAAAAGAAATAGAATCCAATTCTTTAAGTATTCGTACCCGTGCTTCCGGAGATTTAGGAACTATGTCCGTATCCGAAGTACTGGACAATATGAAGAATGCTATTACCAATTACAGCAACTTTTAGGAGACAATAGAAGTGGGCACTATGCTCACTCTCTATTGCCGAATTTATATAAATACCCAAAAAATAAAATTATGAGTACTCCAAAGGAAAGCATCCAGTCTATTTTGAAGCAGTTACCAGATAATTGTTCCGTTGAAGATATTCAATATCATTTGTATGTCAGTGAAAAAGTGCGACGTAGCATAGAAGTAGCCGATACTAGAGGAACAAGGACACACAATGAGGCCAAAGAACGTTTAAGCAAATGGCTTATCAAGTAGTATGGTCACCTAAAGCCTTAGATGATGTAGAAGCAATCGCCGTATATATCTCTCGTGATTCAGCTTCCTATGCTGCTGCGGTAGTTAAAAAGATACTTGATGTAACTCGCAGTTTGGACCATTGTCCTACTTCTGGTGAAATCGTCCCCGAATTTGATGACGATAGCATCAGACAACAGTTTGCCTACATGTATCGAATTATCTACCGCATCAAAGATGATAAAGTCACTGTTGCCACAGTAACTTACAAAAAGAAGCTATTGGAGGAATTTGGGGAAGGCTAATACATCAATCTAGAGCATTAAATTGATTAAAGTTAAAACTCGGCTTATTCCTACAGCCGGGTTTTTTCTATGAAAAAGTTAGTTGTTAGTGGTTAGTAGTTAGTTGATAGTTGTTAATTTTTTGTAGGGGAAGAAAACGCGGTGAGTTAGTGTGCAGAGCAGGGGGTTTCACGCCACTTGCTCTACTTGGGGAGACCCCAAGACCGCAGTGGCTCCCCCATGTAAGCCGGAGGCTTTCTCGCAGAGTACAACTAACGTTAGCGTTCACGAAGTGAGTCGTTAGACTAAGCGTCTCTCGGAGAGAGATACCCGAAGGGTGTAGATTTTCTTCCCGCGTTATTGCCGTTGTGTGACGCTGCTAATAAACTATCTGCGAAGTTACGCACATCAAGTTTATGGATTAATTTGTGGGGTATTTTATCTCTTGCACCATTCTTGAGAGCCACCTCGGAATAAATTCCTAGGCTCATACACAAAGTCTGATAAATCAGACTGGGTAAGGTTTATTTACAAGCATCTCTCAACCACATAAAAAAATAGCGATACACCTCCGGTGTCGGCTTCGCCTATCGCCATTATCGAAGAGCTTGAGTTACGCAGCACCTACACCAATCAAGATTTAAAAACCACTTACTTCTTCAGAGTTCAAAGTTACTACAAATTCTACATCGACCTACTGATGAAGCAACACAAGAAAAATCCATCAAAAGGATACGATACTATAGCGCTACACATTTCCGAACGTTCTCGCGCTCGTGGTTTAATCGAATTATTAGCTCAAGCGAACGCTAAACTCAGCAAAAATGTAAATCCCAAATTCATTGTTGAAGAAAAATAATTACAGTTAAAGCGTCAAGCTCAAGAAAAAATACTCGTTAAATTAATTAATCAAAAGCAACCACCGAAAGACACAATTAAACAAACCGAAGCTGAAATTCAAAATATTATCAATCAGCGAAAACAAATTAAAGCCAAAATACGCGCTCAAAATCCAGAAATAGATAAATTAGATAATCCCGAGCCATTAACAACTAACCAAAATTAATGGGGGTGACGTATCATCACCCCCACCAAATATTTCTACAACTATTTAATAGCACCAGCCCTGAATTTCTTACTTAATTACTCTGCAATATTAGCCTGCGCCTGCTAAATCTGAATCAGCTACTGTTGGTGTGAGGAAAATTTGTGAATACAAACTTGATGGCTGCTCGGATGCTACTACTGGTAGTGCTTCGCGTGCATTAGCTGCTAATTCCTGTGTCTTCACATCATAAGTTTGTGTTGCCAATTTCGGATATAAACCGATACCGATTATTGGAAGTAGTAAACAAGCGGTAATGAAAAGTTCGCGGGGTTTTACATCAGGTACTACTGCATCCAAATGTAATTCTTCATTTTGCTTCCCGTAGAATACTTGTCTCAACAGAGATAGTAGGTAAATCGGAGTCAAAATTACGCCTACAGCACTTAACAATACAACTACAACCTTAAAGCTGGAACTGTAAACATCGCTGCTGGAGATTCCTAAGAATACCATCAATTCGCCTACAAAACCGCTCATTCCAGGTAGTGCTAAGGAAGCCATCGCACCAACGGTATATAAAGCAAAGGTTCTTGGCATTACTTTCGCCATTCCACCCATTTTATCCATATCTAAGGTGTGACTGCGCTCGTAAGTTACGCCGGAAAGGAAGAATAATGATGCTGCAATCAAACCGTGTGAAATCATTTGTAACATCGCACCGCTCATACCAATTTCGGTGTAGGAAGCAATTCCGATTAACACAAAGCCCATGTGAGCAATTGAAGAATAAGCCAAACGACGCTTCAAGTTGGTTTGTGCGAAAGCACAGCAAGCACCGTAAATGATATTTACTACACCTAAGACTATTAGTACGGGAGCAAACACAACGTGAGCATTAGGCAGCATTTCCATATTGATACGGATTAATGCATAACCACCCATCTTTAGCAATACACCAGCCAAAATCATCGAACCTGGTGCAGAAGCTTCACCGTGAGCATCCGGAAGCCAAGTGTGAAGAGGGAAAATTGGCAGTTTTACACCGAAAGCAATTAAAAATCCTGTATAAGCTAGCATTTCTAACGCTTTAGGATATTGCTTCATTCCCAAAGCCGTCATATCAAATGTTACGGTATCGCCGTAAAATGCTAATCCAAAAGCTGCTACTAAGATAAATATTGATGCTGCTGCTGTATATAGAATAAATTTTGTAGCCGCATAGCGACGTTTTGGTCCTCCCCAGATGGAAATTAGTAGGTATACGGGAACCAGTTCAATTTCCCACATCAAGAAGAACATTAATAAATCTTGAGCGACGAATACGCCTACCTGAGCGGCGTACATCACCATCATCAAACTATAAAATAAACGTGGCTTATTTGTGACTCTCCAAGCCGCAAAAATCGCCAAAGTATTAATTAAACCTGTTAATAAAATCAACGGCATTGACAAACCGTCTGCTGCCACAGACCAATTCAAACCTAACTGGGGTACCCAAGAGTATTTTTCAACCAGTTGGAATGATGCATTCTGAAAATCATAATTCTGCCAAAAGGCACAAATCATTAATGTAAAGTCAGCCATCGCCACACCCAGACCAAACCAGCGAGCGGTTTTGCCATCTTTATCGGGAACTAATGGAATGACTAGTGCTGCCACTAAAGGCAACAAGATTATGGAAGTTAGCCAAGGAAATTCGCTCATTACTGACAATCGTTTTACAATTTCTCTTAATGTTTACATTATATTAAGCATTTTATAGTTTTGTAAACAGAATTTACCCCTATAAAATGAAAATTTAGGCTCTTTTTAGTAATAAATACTCAAAAAAATTGTAATTATTGTCATAAATATAAATTTTTATTAATAAAACAAACAGCGGTAACTACAGCTACCGTTGCATTTTGTAACATAAACCCTATCTTGCGAAGGTTGAAAATTAGTAAATTTTTTCAATGGTTAACCAAGAATATAGGAATGTATACTTGAAGCGAAAAGCAATTCCTATAAATAAAGAAAACTTGTAAGTTAAGGAATTGTTAACTATTCCCTATTGACTAATCTTCAATTAAACAATCCGGTTAACAATCGTCCAAACATCTCCATCGGAACGAACATAAGGAACCGAGATAGTTTTAAAGCCAGTAATGAACGGTTTGTAATAAACCTGCCAATAAAGCGGAGTTAGGTTATCAGCACAGGTTTTAAGGCTATGAATTTCAGTTGCTAGTTCTGCTGCAAGCTGATTAATGCGCTCTGCATGGGTTTTAGCTTTAGCTTTGGCTTTTTCTAGTTGTTCTTTCTGCTCGGAAAGACGAGTTATATATCCCGAACGAGATTTTTTAAGCTGACTTTCTTTTTCCGCAAGTTGAGCTTCTAAAGCTGCTATTGCATCATCTATTCCCTTAAGTTCTGCAAATAGTTGAGGATTTTCTCTTGCTTGACGACGATAAGCTTCTGCAATTGCTCGAGGTGAATCATCATCAGAAGGATTTACGTTTACAGCAAGAGAAGCACCTTCTCGGCGCAATTTGTTAATTTGAGAGCGAATCACGGCAATTTCTGCTCTAACATCCTGCATAATTGCTTTTTATCCTTGAACGACGCTTCTTGCTCCTTGATTATCAATTCGGAGCGTTTTTACTTGTGCTTTAACTCCTTTATTCTCCCATTCAGAAGCCATCGCTGTCGCTACAGCTTGGGAATTAGCAGTATTAGTTAATGCAAGTAGTGTTGGTCCCGCACCACTGATTACCATACCGTAAGCACCAGCAGATAAGGCTGCGGTATTAATGGCATCATAATTATTAATCAGGCTTTTTCGGTAAGGCTGATGTAATTTATCCTGTAATGCAGCGTGCAACCAATCTTTGTTACCAGTTTCCAGCCCACGCAGCAGTAATCCCAGATGTGCTGTGTTAAAAATCGCATCTCCACGACTAACTTGAGCAGGTAATACCTGTCGCGCTTCACTGGTGGAAAGTTCAAAATTTGGAATTGCTACTACTGGTACAACTTCACTATTCCACGGAATATCACAAATCTCCCATCCTGTATCGCTTGTTGCTGCTAAACGACACCCACCTAAAAGTGCCGGAACTACGTTATCTGGGTGTCCTTCTATTTCTATAGCTAATTCCATTATTTGGGCTGGAGTTAAAATTTCGCCCGCTAATAGATTAGCACCGACTAATCCGCCAACAATAGCTGTAGCGGAACTACCCAAACCACGCGCTAATGGAACCCCTAATTTAATATCAATCTTTATTTGTGGTGGTGTTTGGTTTACATGTTGAAAGAATTTTATAAATGCTTGATATACAAGATTGCTTTCATTATTTGCTACTTTTGCTGCTTCAGTCCCGGTAACGTTAATAGCTAGCTTTTGATTTTGATTTTGATTAACTTCTTGCTGAGTAAACTTCAACTCGTTGTAAAGCGTCAAAGCCACACCAATACAGTCAAAACCGGGACCTAAATTCGCAGTTGTTGCGGGAACAGTTACGCTGACAGAAGAAACAACAGACATTTAAAAAATAATTTTAATTGACTAAAACAATCTCAAACATTTAATTAATCAGCATCTCATATAAATCCTCACTTAAGCAAAAAACTTTTTTCTATCAGTACAGAGAATGAGGAATAAGAAAACTAAAACCAGTTGACTCTCCCCTTACAGGAGGTTGTTTACTAGGGAAAGTTACATCGACGGAATAATTATTTATGAAAACAAAGCAGAAACAATTCAATCCCGAACATACCTAAATTGTTTATTAATTAAGCCTGATTAAAGAAAATGCTTAAAATCGGTGACTTTTCCAAACTTAGTCAAGTGACAGTCAAAGCACTCCGACTTTATGACCAATTAAGATTGCTTAAACCAGCTCGAATCGATGAATTCACTGGATATCGTTATTACTCAGTACAGCAATTACCGCGACTGAATCGCATTTTAGCGTTTAAAGATTTGGGCTTTTCTTTAGAACAAATTGCCAAGTTGTTGGATGACGATTTACCACCTTCAGAAATACGGGGAATGCTGCGACTCAAGCAAGCAGAACTCGAACAATTGCTAGTGGAAGAACAAGCGCGGCTTTTGCGAGTGGAAGCAAGACTTAAACAAATAGAGCGAGAAAATACAATGACAAATTATGAAGTTGTAATCAAAAAAATTGAACCAATTAAAGTTGCTGGAATACGAGATATCATGCCCAATTATGGTGAGATGTCGCAGCTTTACGAAGAGTTATTTGGTTATTTTCAACAACATGGAATTAAAGTAAATGATTACTGTGCAGGGATTTTACATGACCCGGAATATAAGGAATCTGATGTAGATGTAGAAGCCGTTGTTTCTGTTATGGGAGCGGTACTGATACTGGAAAATTTACAGCAAAAAGGAATTAAGGTAAGTGATTACTTTAAAGAATCCAATATTGATTTAGAAGCTGTTGCAAAATTTGATGGTGCTGTTCCTATCAACGAACGAATAAAAGTATACGAATTACCTGGTTACGAGAAAGCTGCTTGTGTAGTTCATCAAGGTAGTTACAACACTATAAATCAAGCTTACACCGCTTTACTATCATGGATTGAAAATAATGGTTACAAAATTGTTGATTCAAACCGCGAAGTTTATATCGTTGGTGGAAACGAACAGGATAACGATTCATACGTAACCGAATTACAATTTCCTATAAGCGTCAAATAAAGCTAAAAAAACCCGATTTATTCGATAAATCGGGTTTTAATCTGATATTGAATTGCAGACAACTGAAGTTTTTATTGAAAGATGTTAAATTTAATTTCAGAGTAAAGCAATGCAAAAGGGACTGGGTAAGTCCCAATCCCGAAAAAAGCGGGTTAACCGCTATTCAATTAAGTCAACCCGTACAGCTTTGGGAACGCGCAGAAAAATTTCTATTGCAATACCAACTTAACGTTAGCATTTTGCAAACCGCGTTGCTTAACTTCGGTCAAGGTCTTGTTAACAGCATACTTCTGGTTGATGGAGTTGATTAACTCAGTTTGGTTGTGCTTCTTAGCAACACCCCACAAATCCGCGATTAAATCAAAGGAACCATCGCTGTTGCGAGACCAACCTAAATCATATTCACCTTCTAAAACTGCAACGATGTCTGCACGAACGCGCTGACCGTTATAACCACGAACATCAGCTTCAGACTTAACGGTGATACCTAAGTCGCTCAAAGAAGACTTAAGAATTTCAGAATCAGTAATTTTGGTACGTAGAGTGCTAAAGTGAGACATTTGGGTTTCCTCCAAAAAGAAGATTGAGATTAAGACAACGGTTTTTTAGGCTAAGCCGCGTTTATAATTACGCGGTTTTTCTTATTCGCTAGCTTTGGGTTAGCTAGCCTTTGCTCCTGAATTAACAGGAGAAAGCTTTTTAAAACTCCATTCGCTGATATTCAGCTACGGAGGCTGCTGCTGGACGCGCTCGCTGTCTCGCCCAGTCTCGAAGCGCAGTGACTTGTTCTTGCATCGTTCGAGACAGCGGTAAAGTCGCTTTAAGTGCAGCAATAATATCTAGCTGGGTGAACTCGCGGTCTTGGGCAAAAGCTTCATACATTGCCGCTACTATCGCTTGTTCAATTTCTGCCCCAGAAAAACCATCAGACATCTTGGATAACTGTTCCAAATCGAATCTAGTGATGTCTTTACGGCGCTTTGTTAAGTGGATTGTAAAAATATCTTGCCGTTCCTGAGATGTAGGCAAATCCACAAAGAAAATTTCGTCAAATCGACCTTTTCTTAAAAACTCTCCTGGCAAGCGCTCAACCCGATTGGCTGTTGCCATAACAAATACGGGTGATTTTTTCTCTTGCATCCAGGTTAAGAAAGATCCAAATATTCGGCTGGAGGTTCCCCCATCAGAATCGCCAGAACCAGAGCTACCAGCAAATGATTTATCTAACTCATCAATAAATAATATTGCTGGAGAAATGGATTCTGCCGTTTTTAAAGCATTACGTAGATTGGCTTCACTTCGTCCTACCATCGAACCGTCGTAGACTCGACCCATATCTAAACGTAATATCGGTAATCCCCAAAGTTTTGAAGTGGTTTTTGCTATTAAAGACTTTCCACAGCCCGGAACCCCAAGAATTAACATTCCTTTCGGTTGCGGTAAACCATACTCTCTTGCTTTCTCCGTGAAAGCATCTGAGCGTTGGGTTAACCAACTTTTCAACTCTTCCAAACCACCAACAGCTTCAAGAGTTTCATCCTCTTCAATGTATTCTAATATCCCATTGCGTCGGATAAGCTGCTTCTTTTCAGATAAGACTATATCTACTTCTTTTTCCGTTAATTGCTTTTTAGTTACCTGAGCCTTGCGATATACCTTCTGTGCTTCATCTCTGGTTAAACCTAAAGCCGCTCTTAGTAACTTTTCCCTTGCTTCGGTTGTTAATCGTCGTGCATTCTGCTGTCCTATGTGACTGTCAAGAACTTTATTCAAGTCAGACATATTTGGCAGTGGGAAATCAAGTACCACAACTTCCTTCTCTAACTCGATGGGAACTTGCTGCACTGGTGACATCAAAACTATATTTTTTTGAGTACCTTTGAAACTAGCAATAGCATCTCGTAAAGAACGGGTTGTTGCGGGTGCATCAATAAACGGATGTAAATCCTTCAGAACAAATATACCAGGCTCCTTCTGGCGGATAATCCACTCAATCGCTGCTTCCGGAGAAACAGTATTATGTTGAGTAACACTCCTACCCTGACCATACTCCACGATTCCGTGAGTTACAGTCCAAACATACAATCGACGCTGAGGCTTTGAAGATTGAGCAATGGAATAAATTGCTTGCTCTGCCCGCTCTTCCTCGGAGGTAACAAGGTAGATTAAGGGATATTGAGCTTGAATTAGTATATTGAGCTCTTCTTTCATATATCAACCTACTTGAAACCTAAAGACACTACAGACATCGTTCATCATTTCAATTTTCGGTAAAGACAAAATTATGAACTAATTGTGAATTAACTATTCATTCATAATTTGCACTCAGTTAACAGGGAACCAATTCCTCAGAATCTTCTTGATTAACTTCTTGATTTTGCTCTATCTCGCTGACAGAAACATCTTTACCGATTACTCCTGGCTGATTACCTAAAGCAACCAGTTCCCCTTCACGCAAGACTAGTGAACTTTCGCAGTTGGGACATGAGTAAACCCTATGAGTTCTTCCGTAAGAACCTTCGACTTCATCTACTAATTCGGAATTCGCTAGATAAAACACGAGGGCACGCTCGGCAAGCTCTGACATTGGTTCGCTCTCAACTGCTGAACGTATTTTTAAACTCTTGTGCAGTTCTGGGGATAGATACAAAGTAACTTTTTGCTTAGCTTGCATATAACTCATTTGCGTTCTTACCCGGGTATGTATCTTACGATATCTACTCTCCCATTAGTTGTCAAGACAGCAAAGCGTTTTGACGGCAATTTTGTAACACTTCTTTACATTAACTCAAAAAGTTCGTTTTAAATTTAAGTTATTGAAGCGATAAAAACCAGTCATAGAAGGTCTTCGCATCAATTATGGCACCATAGCTTCATAAAGTTGAAAATAGTTTATTTTTCTTTAAGAGCGTATTTTTCATAGCTATATCCCCTTAAATCTGGGTTTTATTTTCCAAAAAACTTTGAGTTAGTATCACCATGATGGTTGAGAAGGGACACAAACCTGATAGATTTAGCTATCAGCGAGTATAAAAAGCGTAACAATGAAAGTCCTGGTTATTGGTGGCGATGGCTATTGCGGTTGGGCAACCGCTCTTTACCTTTCAAATCGTGGTTATGAAGTTGGAATTTTAGACAATTTGGTGCGACGGCACTGGGATAATGAATTAGGTGTACAGACTTTAACGCCCATTGCACCTATTCAGCAACGTATCCAGCGCTGGAAGGATTTAACTGGTAAGTCTATCGACTTGTTTATCGGTGACATCACCAACTATGAATTTGTCCAAAAAACTTTGCATCAATTCGAGCCAGAATCTGTAGTGCATTTTGGCGAACAGCGCTCGGCTCCTTTTTCGATGATTGACCGCGAACACGCTGTCTTAACACAAGTTAATAATGTTGTCGGCACCTTGAACATACTTTACGCAATGCGTGAAGATTTCCCCGACTGTCATTTAGTCAAGCTGGGGACAATGGGTGAATATGGTACCCCCAACATTGATATCGAAGAAGGTTATATCACCATTGAGCACAACGGACGGAAAGATACTTTACCCTATCCCAAACAGCCGGGTAGTTTCTACCATCTAAGCAAAGTTCACGATAGTCACAATATCCATTTTGCCTGTAAAATTTGGGGATTGCGAGCTACAGATTTGAACCAAGGGATAGTTTATGGAGTCCTGACCGAAGAAACGGGTATGGATGAAATGTTAATTAATCGTTTGGATTACGATGGTGTGTTCGGTACTGCATTGAACCGTTTCTGTATTCAAGCTGCTATCGGTCATCCTTTAACCGTTTACGGTAAAGGTGGACAAACAAGAGGTTTACTTGATATTCGAGACACAGTTAGATGTATCGAATTAGCTGTCTCAAACCCAGCACAACCAGGAGAATTCCGGGTGTTTAATCAATTCACCGAGCTTTTCAGCATCAGTGACCTAGCCATGATGGTGAAAAAAGCTGGTAACGCAATGGGATTGAATGTCGATATCAATAATTTAGAAAACCCCAGAGTAGAGTTAGAACAACACTACTTTAATGCTAAAAACACCAAGTTATTAGATTTAGGTTTAGAACCTCATATGCTTTCAGATTCTTTGCTGGATTCTTTATTAAACTTTGCCGTTAAGTATCAGCAAAGAGTTGATAAGAAGCAGATTTTGCCGAAAGTGTCTTGGCATAGAAAGTAAAAGCGATTAATTATTAAGTAGTTAGCAATTAGTTGCCAAACCTCCCGCAACTGAATGCTAGCTACTAGTGTTTTGGCAGAGCTATTCATTAGATATTACTTAATATCTAAATATTGAATAAATCAAATAATTTAATATTAGCTGATGCCTTGTGCCGTTGCTTTTCAATATTCTTCTTTAAGCTTTGGTGATAAAGCTGTACCAGTTTACTTGAAATCATAATTGCTTAAAGGTAGAATTTCTGCTTCCCACATATATTTTTTTATCAATGCGTGAACTGCAATTGTCCTGCTACCTTGCTCTATTAAATTAAATACTTTTGTATGAGAATTGCCCTATTTACCGAAACATTCTTACCCAAAGTTGACGGAATTGTAACTCGTCTTCGTCATACTGTCGAACATTTGCAACGTAACGGCAACCAAGTATTAGTAATTTGTCCAGATGGTGGAATGACGGAATACAAGGGAGCTAAAATTTATGGAATTTCTGGTTTTCCTCTACCAATGTATCCAGAATTGACATTAGCACTACCTCGTCCGGCTATTGGTGAGGTTGTAGAGAAATTTAATCCAGATATTATCCATGTAGTTAATCCGGCAGTTTTAGGTTTAGCTGGGATTATTCATAGTAAAGTACATAACATTCCTTTAGTAGCTTCCTATCATACTCACTTACCGCAATATCTGCAACATTACGGTTTAGGAATGCTAGAGGGGCTGCTTTGGGAGTTACTAAAGGCTGGTCATAATCAAGCCGCTTTAAATCTATGTACTTCAACAGCAATGGTAGAAGAATTAACTTCTCACGGTATTGAACGTGTAGATTTGTGGCAGCGAGGAGTTGATACAGAGCTATTTCATCCAAGTTTGACTAGTGACGAAATGCGCCAGCATTTGTCCCAAAATCACCCAGAAAGTCCTTTGTTGCTTTATGTGGGACGTTTGTCTGCTGAAAAAGAGATTGAGCGAATTAAGCCGATTTTAGAAGGTATTCCTGAAGCTAGATTGGCTTTGGTTGGTGATGGTCCTCACCGAGAAGCTTTGGAAAAATACTTTTCAGGAACAAATACTTTTTTTGTCGGATATCTTACTGGAACGGATTTAGCTTCAGCTTTTGCTAGTGCTGATGCTTTTGTATTTCCTTCTCGTACTGAGACATTAGGCTTAGTGCTATTAGAAGCGATGGCTGCTGGATGTCCTGTAGTTGCAGCACGTTCTGGGGGTATTCCAGATATTGTTACAGATGGAGTTAATGGTTATCTTTTTGAACCAAAATCGGATGATGCAGGTGCCATTGCTGCGACACTTCGTCTTTTAGGGGAAAATCAAGAGCGAGAAATTATCCGTCAAAATGCTCGTCAAGAAGCCGAGCGTTGGGGATGGTCTGCTGCAACCCGCCAGCTAGAAAGTTTTTATGAGGGAGTTGTTTATTCTAAAATGCCAAAAGCCGCGTAATTAGTTTTGAATAAGTAGGGGCGAGAAATTATACTCGCCTTCATCATAAGAGACTAGTACATGAAGGCAGAAGTAAGTAGGCAGGAGGCAGAAGGCGCAAAAGTCTATTTGACAAGCCTTTTATCAGTTTTCAATAGTCTATTTATTTACGCCCCAGCGTACAAGTTTTTCGCTAATATATTTCGATATTCGACATAATTATTATCCTATTTCTAATTTTTAATTAAGATTACTTTTCAAAACTTAGTAGTTTATGATTAATTTAAAAAATTAGTTTCTTCTATAGTTAGTGTGCGGAGAAAACTTTGAAGAAGGCAATAGAGAACAGGGAAGGAGAATAAGAATTAAATTATAAATACTAAATATAGTCATTCCAATTAATTTCCGTATGCTTTAAGTAGCCTGGATTCCTCTTGAAACAAGGGTTTACTCAATTATGAAAATTATGGTTCTTATTTAGAATGACTATATTTAATATCAAGCTATATCAATATATTTTTCAGAAATCAAAACGTATTTTATTTTTGGTTTTTACTATCTGTGTGCCTTTGCATAATAAACTTACCCTCAGATTCTTATATGAAATCGACGAAAAGTTTAGGAAATATGCATCCTAGTTCACAAATAGATAAATAGAGTTCGTTTCGACAAACAATTTGGGCAACTATCTGCATTTATATATAGTTATAAATTACAAAAATTAGATTATTATTCTGGTGTAAGTATAAAATTGTACCCAGAATTCAACCTCTATTATCTTGAATTGATAATTCCCATGACACTCTTAAATCCAGGTAGCGTACTAGCTACGTTAACTGAACTGACTCAAGTAAATCGTACTCATGCTCTATTGCGACGTGTGAAAGACCTTTCTGTTAATGAGTTTGTCTGCTTACTAGACTTTATTACTGCTGAGTTCCAACAGTTTATTAGAGCAATAGAACTGATAAATAATGAAGCTCTAGAAACAATGCTAGAGAAAGTTCTTGAGGCAATTACGCTTAAAATAGGTCAAATTCTTCAAGCAGAACATACTACTATTTTCTTGGTTGACCATGACAAAGGTCAACTATGGTCAAAAGTTCCGCAAAACAATATTAACAAGGTTTTAGAAATTCGCACCCCCATAAATGTCGGAATTCCAGGTCATGTTGCGAGTACTGGACAATATTTAAACATCGCTGAAACTACTAGTCATCCACTATTTAGCCCGGAATTAGAAAAGCAATTAGGGTATAAAATTGAGAATATTCTCTGTATGCCAGTGGTAAGCAGCAAAAATCAAATTGTTGCTGTGGTGCAATTAGCAAATAAAGCAGGGGAAATTCCTTTTGATAATGAAGATGAAACCTGTTTTCGTGAATTTGCAGCAAGTATTGGTATTATTCTTGAAAGCTGTCAATCTTTTTATGTCGCAGCTCGCAATCAAAGAGGTGCAACTGCTCTTTTACGAGCAACTCAAACTCTTGGTCAAAGTTTAGACTTGGAAGTAACTTTGCAGATAGTTATGGAACAAGCTCGAATTTTGATGCAAGCAGACCGCAGCACGCTGTTTTTGTATCGCAAAGAAATGAGTGAACTGTGGACAAAAGTTGCGGCTGCTGATGGCAAAACTATGATGGAGATCAGCATTCCTGGTAATCGTGGCATTGTTGGTTATGTAGCGTCTACTGGAGAAGCTTTGAATATTCCTGACGCATATAAAGACCCTCGTTTCGACCCCACAACGGATAGAAAGACAGGTTATTTTACTCGTAATATTTTATGTTTACCAGTTTTTAATTCAGCGAATGAATTAATTGGTGTGACGCAGTTAATTAATAAGCAACAAGGAAGTTTTACTGCTTCTGATGAAGAATTTATGCGAGCTTTTAATATCCAAGCAGGAATTGCTTTAGAAAATGCTCGTTTATTTGAAAGTGTATTGTTAGAAAAACAGTATCAAAAAGATATTCTGCAAAGTTTATCAGATGCTGTAATCTCTACAGATATGGAAGGTCGAATAGTTACTATCAATGATGCAGCATTAGAGTTGTTAGGTTGTCCGCTTACGGGAGATGCAAGTACCAGAGATAATAAGATTCTTTGGGAAAAAAATTTAGTTGGTCGGCTACTGTGGGAAGTTATACCAATTGAAAATTTACAGTTTCGCTTAGAAGATAGTTTAAAGAATGGTGCAAGACATTACGTTCCAGAGCAAGGTTTGATGTTAGGACTGTATTACCTACCCGGAGAGTCAGAAGAATCGGAGGAATACATATTAGCATTACCAAATTCCTCTAACCCCGAAGTCTTTATTCCTTGGAATTTACCGTTAACACCTCAATCTCAATTCGTACATTTTTCTCAAGTCGAACCAATAGAAAGAAGTATTAATCTTACTGTTAATCCTTTAACTAATCCAGAAGGTGGGGTACGTGGTGGGTTGGTGGTATTAGAAGACATTAGTCAAGAAAAGCGTCTTAAAACTACTATGTATCGCTATCTGAACCCTCACGTAGCCGAACAGGTTATGGCTTTAGGGGAAGATGGTTTGATGGTAGGAGAGCGCAAAGAAGTCACCATTTTATTCTCGGATATTAGAGGTTACACGACACTTACGGAAAATCTCGGAGCTGCTGAAGTTGTATCGCTGCTCAATCAATATTTTGAAACTATGGTGGAAGCGGTTTTCAATTATGAAGGAACTTTAGATAAGTTTATTGGTGACGCTTTAATGGCTGTGTTCGGTGCTCCTTTACCCTTAACCGAAAACCATGCTTGGAGAGCAGTACAAGCGGCGTTAGATATGAGACATCGGCTCAAGGAATTTAACGAACGGCGAATTGTTCAAGAACAGCCACAAATAAAAATAGGAATTGGTATTAGTTCGGGAGAAGTAGTTTCAGGAAACATTGGTTCTCGCAAGCGCATGGATTACACCGTAATTGGAGATGGAGTTAATCTTAGTTCTCGCTTGGAAGGAACTACTAAAGAATATGGCTGCGATATTGTTTTAAGTGAATTTACTTATCAGTTGTGTAGCGACCGTGTAGTAGTCCGCGAACTAGATAAGATTCGAGTCAAAGGTAAACATCAAGCAGTAAAAATCTATGAATTAATTGGCGATCGCACTACTAGTTTGGATGCGAATACTCAGGAATTTTTATCCTACTATCATGCAGGACGAGTCGCTTATTCATCTCGCAATTTTCCTCAAGCATTGATTTGTTTTGAAGCTGCAAAAAAAATTAGACCGAAAGACCAAGCAACTAGTATTCACATTGGACGTTGCAACAAATATTTGAGACAACCTCCCGAAGAATCCTGGAGCGGGGTTTGGACAATGGTTGATAAATAATCAATTAAGTTACGCTTTAATGAGAAAAACTACGTTATTGATAGAGTTAGTTGGAAGCCAATAATTTTATCATTCGGATGCAGATGTCACTATTTTCGGATAATGCTCAAGCATTTTTCAAAAGAAGATTAATTAATTTAAAAAATTAATTTACTTTAAAACTGTATAAATTAATGACTATGTGTTCCCTATATTTACTTCAATGTCTTAATTGCAGACCAGGTTTACCTTTTGAGCTAACTATTAAAATTTAGCATTGAACGATAAATTTTTTGGTTTTACATAATTTAAGTAAAAACTGACCTATATGCACGGTAAAGGTACTGATTTGCATTTCAGTTTTTCAATCAATCCGTTTCATTCATCAAATCAGTAACGCTCATTTTCTGTTCCACAATCCGACTTTTCTTTAACTTAATGGAATCATCTTTTGAGGGAACAAGAGTAAGTAACTATACAAAATTAATTGTATGTTCGTCATTGCGAGTATAGCGTTCAATGTCCTGTCGGAAACGCTGTGCTAACGAAGATGTTCTTGAAGGGAAAAATCTCAATCTTTGGAATTGCTTACCTACGGTCGCAATGACATAAATGTTTGTATCCACACACTTAATACCACTAGCAACTATTAATGAATAACTTTCATATAAAATAGTTAAGCCGTAACACGGCATTAGTTCCCTTTTGCACTAAATAAACTTTATACCATGTCTGTAACCTCGAAACTATACGAAGGAAAAGCTAAAATTCTTTATCAGACAGATATACCAGAAATACTGCTTGCTGATTTTAAAGATGATGCGACTGCTTTTAATGCTCAAAAAAAAGGCACTATAAGTAATAAAGGAACAATTAACTGTAGTATTTCTAGCAAACTATTTCAAAAACTAGAACAAAACGGTATTAATACTCATTATTTGGATAACCCAAATTCAAATCAAATGCGGGTTAAAGCGGTGAAAATAATTCCCTTAGAAGTAGTAGTGCGGAATATAGCAGCTGGAAGTCTTTGCAAGCAAACAGGTTTAGAATTGGGAACTATATTGAAACAGCCCTTAGTAGAGTTTTATTACAAAAATGATGAATTAGGAGACCCATTATTAACTAGAAACCGTCTACTACTGTTAGAACTAGCTAGTGAGGAACAAGTTGAGGAAATTATTCATCTAGCATTGCGAATCAATGAATTTCTCAAGGTTTTTTTTGGTAAATGCGACATTACTTTAGTGGACTTCAAGTTAGAGTTTGGTGTGGACTCCAAGCAAAACATCCTTTTAGCAGATGAAATCAGTCCTGATACTTGTCGTTTGTGGGATAACTCTATAAATGACCCCCAAGATAGGGTTTTAGACAAAGACCGTTTTCGACGGGATTTGGGAAATGTGGAAAATGCTTACCAAGAAGTTTTACAAAGAGTGTTAAAAACAGTAGAAGCGAATGAATAAATTAACTAGATTTTGTTGGATGTCATGAGTTATGACTGTGCTTGACAAATAACTGGTGGCTGATGACAAATGATTATCATGTTGAAAGATGGTGTGTGGAAGTGAATAGGAATCTTAATATTATGCGCTTATCTCCCTTTTTAGTTGCGGTGATGGCTTTTGCGACGACTACAGGAGTTTCTGTAAGTGCGAATGCACAAACTGCTCAAACTAATACAGAATCACAGAATATTTTTAAAGCTGCAAGCGATAGTCCAGAAGATGGGTCTGTGAGTAAATCGCAACAATCTTCTGATG
This sequence comes from Cyanobacteria bacterium J06621_15, assembly GCA_038525335.1. Classification (GTDB taxonomy): domain Bacteria; phylum Cyanobacteriota; class Cyanobacteriia; order Cyanobacteriales; family Nostocaceae; genus Rivularia. The sequence goes on from JBCBHT010000005.1 coordinate 40,070, forward strand.
CAGAGAAATTGCAAGTAGTTATACCAACTTCTAAGAATTCAACGACTGCACAAAATACCCCACAAATTCCTCCACCGAATAATTTACCCAGCGATAGCGGTGAACCAGAAGCAGCACCGGAACTAACTCCTGGTGATGTTCCCTCGACTCAGCCTCAAATTCCTCCAACGCAACAAAACAACCAAGCTCCCGTACAGCAAAGAATTGATTCTCCAGAACTTCAGCAACAACAGCAGCAGCAACAACAATTCCAAACTCCAGGAACCAATCAACAACAGCCAACAGCTGATGAAACCCGTGTATTGGTATCGGAAGTCTTGGTAAGGTCAGCAAGCGGACAGTTAACAAGAGAGTTACAAGACCAAGTTTATAGAGTCATTCGTACTCAACCCGGACGAACTACTACTCGTTCGCAATTACAACAAGACATTAATGCGATTTTTGGAACTGGCTTTTTCTCTAACGTTCAAGTTGCACCCGAAGATACACCGTTAGGAGTCAGAGTCAGCTTTGTAGTTCAACCCAACCCGGTTCTACAAAAAGTACAGATAGATGCGAACCCAGGTACTAAAGTTCCTTCCGTACTGTCTGACAATGTAGTCAATGAAATATTTAAAGAACAGTACGGTGAAATTCTTAACCTGCGGGAATTACAGGAAAATATCAAGCAATTAGTCAAAAAGTATCAAGACGAAGGTTACGTACTGGCTAACGTAATTGGAGCGCCACAAGTATCTCCCGATGGAATAGTTACTTTAAGAGTTGCTGAAGGTGTAGTAGAAGATATCCGAGTCCAGTTTCGCAACAAAGATGGTGAAACGACTAACGAAGATGGGAAACCTGTAAAAGGAAGAACTCAACCATATATTGTCAAGAGAGAAATACAACTTGAGCCAGGAAGCGTATTTAACCGTAATACCGTACAAAGAGATTTGCAACGAGTATTTGGGCTAGGCTTATTTGAAGATGTCAACGTTGCTCTTGACCCCGGTGAAGACCCCAGCCAAGTAGATGTTATCGTCAACGTTGTAGAGCGAAATAGTGGTTCTATTGCTGCTGGTGCTGGTATCAGTTCTGCTAGCGGATTATTTGGTACCATTAGCTACCAAGAGCAAAACCTCAACGGTAGAAATCAAAATTTAGGTGCAGAACTACAGGTTGGTGCGCGGGAATTATTATTCGACCTCCGCTTTACAGACCCCTGGATAGCAGGTGACCCTTTCCGTACTTCCTATACAGTAAACGCATTCCGTCGTCGGTCAATCTCTTTGATTTTTGACGGTGACGACGAAGAAATCGAAACCTTTGAACCAGGTAATCCTTCAAACACAGATGCTCAAGACCGACCTCGTGTTGTCCGTACTGGTGGTGGCGTAAACTTTTCTCGTCCCCTAGCTAAAAATCCCTTCAAAAAATCGGAATGGGTAGCTTCCGCTGGTTTGCAGTATCAAAGAGTTAACATTACCGATGGAGACGGCGATACCAGAGCAATAGGTGCGATTGATGGTGACGAGAATAATCAACAAGTTGAACTAAGTGCTTCGGGAGACGGTGAAGATGATTTATTCCTAGTCAAACTCGGAGCATCTCGCGATAAGCGAAACAACCCATTACAACCAACTAAAGGTTCTTTCTTACGTTTGGGTATAGACCAGTCAGTACCAATTGGACAAGGTACTATTGCTATGACAAAGCTAAGGGGTAGTTACAGTCAATACATACCCGTAGACATTACCAACTTTAGCAAAGGAGCCGAGACTCTAGCTTTCAACGTTCAAGCTGGAACAGTTCTGGGTGATTTACCTCCTTACGAAGCTTTTTCATTAGGTGGTAGTAACTCAGTTCGCGGTTATGACGAAGGTGGATTAAGTAGCGGACGCAGTTATGTAGAAGCATCAGTTGAATATCGCTTCCCACTCTTCTCAGTTCTTAGCGGAGCATTATTCGTTGATGTTGGTAGTGACTTAGGAACCACAACCGAACCAGCAGAAGTACTCCAGAAAAATGGTACTGGTGTTGGTTACGGACTAGGAGTAAGAGTCCAGTCACCATTAGGACCAATTCGGATTGACTACGGTCTTAACGATGACGGAGACAGCCGAATTAACTTCGGTATTGGGGAAAGGTTTTAACAGTGAACAGTTAACAGTGGGGAGTTAGGAGTTAGGAGTTAGGAGTTGAGAGTTAGGAGTTATCTTCTTACTCTCATTTTCTAATTACCAATCCCCAATTACCAATCCCCAATCCCCAATGCCCTATTTCCAATTTCTGTTTTCTGTTTAACTTGCTAATTTTTACCTTTACTTAAATACTATTACTTAAAGCATCACTTCTGAATTTTTAAGCTGCGGCTATTCAGAAGAATACTTTTTTTAATACACAATTCATACAGGAAATTTTTATCTTCCCGAAGTATATACAGGGTGCCTTATGCAACAGCGTACAATAGCCTCCTCAATTAAACAAACAGGAACTGGATTACACAGTGGCATAATTACTAACGTCTGTATAGTTCCAGCGAAGCCGGGAAGTGGACGCTATTTTGTGCGGGTAGATTTGCCTGAAGCGCCTACTATTCCAGCATCGATTGCAGCGGTTAGTCAGACGGTTCTCTCGACTCAACTAAGGCATGGTGAAGCCAGCATTCGTACTGTGGAGCATTTATTGGCTTCTTTGGCTGGTATGGGGGTAAATAACGCCCGCATTGAAATTGATGGTCCAGAAGTTCCCCTTTTAGATGGTTCGGCACAAATATGGGCGGAAAATATACGATTAGTTGGTACTGTAGAGCAAAATTCAAGTGTTTGTGATAAAGCTTTATTTTTAAAAGAACCAATTTGGGTACGTGAAGAAGATGCCTTTGTTTGTGCCGTGCCAGCACCGCAAACTCGTTTTAGCTACGGAATCGATTTTGACTTGCCAGCAATTGGTAATCAATGGCACAGTTGGCAACCTGCTGTTGAACCACAAAACTCTTATGAAAGCTTCGTTACAGAAATCGCCCCAGCCCGTACTTTTGGTTTGATGCATCAAATAGAACATTTGAAAACATCGGGATTAATTAAAGGTGGAAGTCTAGAAAACGCTCTTGTATGTGGTCCAGATGGCTGGGTTAACCCACCACTACGATTTCCAAATGAACCTGTACGTCATAAAATCTTGGATTTAGTAGGAGATTTAAGTTTATTGGGAATTTTCCCTCGCGCTCACTTCTTAGCTTACAAAGCCAGCCACAATTTACATATTCAACTGGCTAAAAAAATTTTAGAACTGAGAAGCTCAGATTTTTAGGTTTGAGAATTACTCAAAAATCTAAAATCTAAAACGGGAGTTTCGCAAAATCAGTAAATCCAATCTTTTACTTTCATTACCTGTCGGAAAAATTTAACCTAACAAAACCAAATGTCAATTGTTACCGAAGTTAATACTAACAAAACAACCGAACCAGCATCTACTGAAGACAAATTGGGTGACTCTAACACAACTAAATCGGAGAGCAAAACAATTTTTACAGTAGAAGAAATTCAAAAACTGTTACCTCATCGCTATCCTTTTGCATTAGTTGACCGTATTACTGACTATGTTCCTGGAAAGCAAGCTATCGGCATCAAAAATGTTACTTTCAACGAACCTCATTTTCAAGGGCATTTTCCCGGACAGCCTATCATGCCTGGTGTACTAATTGTTGAGGCGATGGCACAAGTCGGTGGTGTCGTAATGACTCAGCTACCTGAGTACGAAGGCGGACTTTTCGTATTTGCTGGCATTGATAAAGTACGTTTTCACCGTCAAGTTGTTCCAGGAGATCAACTCGTAATGACCTTGGAACTGCTATGGGTGAAGCGTCGTCGTTTTGGTAAGATGCAAGGTCGCGCCGAAGTGGACGGTCAGCTCGCAGCTAAAGGCGAACTAATGTTTTCTCTTATTAATTGAGGAATAGCGATTAGTGAGTAAAGGCACATATTAATTGTGCCTTTACTGAATTCTGAATTATTAGAAATCAGTAAAAAAACAAGTCACTATAGTATAGTAAAAATTCCGAATTTTCGCTGCCCTCAAGATAATTGTTGCGAATCATCGATGCTTTCGGCTACTGAATACTTAAATTACTCGTGCCGTGCAAATTGTTCTGGAGATCCACCCTTGAAGACACTAATTCACCCAACTGCCGTAATTCATCCAAAAGCACAATTGCACCCAACCGTAGAAGTTGGTGCTTACGCTACGATTGAGGGAGACGTTAAAGTAGGTCCGGAAACGATTATTGGTTCTCATGCAGTACTTGAAGGACCTCTGGAAATAGGAGCGCGAAATCGGATTTTTTCAGGTGCGGTTATTGGTTCGGAACCCCAAGATTTAAAGTTCGCTGGAGAATTCAGCAAAGTTGTAATTGGCAACGATAATAGTATCAGAGAATACGTTACTATTAACCGTGCTACTGGTGAAGGTGAGGAAACTCGTATTGGTAACGGTAATCTATTAATGGCTTACGTTCATATAGGTCATAACTGCGTTTTAGAAGATTCTGTAGTTATTGCTAACTCAGTTGCTTTAGCGGGTCATGTACATATAGAATCGCTGGCAAGACTAAGTGGAGTTTTAGGCGTTCATCAGTTTGTACATATCGGCAGACGAGCAATGGTTGGTGGTATGGCGCGTATTGATAGAGATGTACCACCATATATGCTAGTGGAAGGAAATCCCGCACGCATTCGTACTCTTAATTTAGTAGGACTCAAACGCGCTGGTTTTTCCACCCAAGAGTTACAAATTCTCAAAAATGCCTTCCGTATTCTTTACCGTTCCGATATTACATTTAAAGAAGCCATAGAAAAATTAGAATTCTTAGGCGATACAGAGCATATTAAGCATTTACGTAGATTTTTACTACTTTCTCAAATGCCCGGAAGACGTGGTTTAATTCCTGGTAGGGAATAATTATTTGTTAGTAGATAGTAGATAGTTGTTAGTTGTTAGTTGTTAGTGGATGGTGGTTAGTGATTAGAAAGTTTTATATTTAATATGATTGAGGAGTAAATTATATGGCAATAGTGAGCAAGATACTCCTACTACAGAGATTGATTCAAAAACTTATTATTATTAATAAAAAACAACTAACAACTAACAACTATCAACTATCTACTATCAAATATCAAATATCAAATTTAAATGCGAATATTTATTAGTACTGGCGAAGTGTCAGGAGATTTACAAGGTTCACTTTTAGTTACTGCACTCAAGCAACAAGCTGCTGCAAAAGGATTGGAGTTAGAAATTGTGGCTTTGGGTGGCGATAAAATGGCTGCTGCTGGCGCAACTTTGGTAGGAAATACTACTTCTATTGGTTCAATCGGAATTTTAGAAGCTTTACCTTTTATACTGCCAACTTTAAAAATACAGCGACAAGCAACTGCTTTCTTAGAAGAGAATCCACCAGATTTAGTGGTATTTATTGACTACATGGGTGGAAATTTGCCAATGGGTAAGTATATTCGCCGTCATATGCCAAATGTACCTACGGTTTACTATATTGCACCCCAAGTTTGGGTTACTTCTATTGGCGAAAAAGACACCGAACAATTAATAAAAATTAGCGATAAGCTACTAGCAATATTTCCAGAAGAAGCCCGTTATTTTCAAAATAAAGGTGCCGATGCGGCTTGGGTTGGACATCCTTTAGTAGATAGAATGCAAAGTTTTCCTAGTAGAGAAACTGCACGTGCAGAATTAGAAATTGCTGATGATGTAACTTGTATTGCACTTCTTCCTGCTTCTCGTTCTCAAGAGATAAAGCATCTAGTACCTGTAATGTTTGAAGCAGCACGGGAAATTCAAAATAAAATACCAGAAGTACATTTTTGGATTCCTTTATCTCTGGAACTATATAGACCAGAAATAGAAAAACAAGTACATAAATATCAATTGAGAGCAACTGTTGTATCAAGTCAGCAGAAACAAGTATTAGCTGCTGCGGATTTAGCAATTACCAAATCGGGGACAGTAAATTTGGAATTAGCACTATTAAATATACCCCAAGTCGTTTTATATCGTTTAAACCCCTTCACTTACTGGGTAGCTAAAAACATTCTCAAAATCAAAATTTCCTTCGCTTCCCCACCCAATTTATTAGTCATGCGGGAAATTGTACCCGAATTTATTCAAGAAACGGCTACATCGGAAAATATTGTAGAAGCAGCAATGGAATTTTTATCAAACGAACAACGACAACAACAAATGCAAGCTGACTATCAAGAAATGCAGCAATTTGTTGGAGAAATTGGGGTTTGTGAAAGAGCTGCGGAAGAGATTTTGAAGTTAGTTGATAGTTGATAGTTGATAGTTGTTTAATTAACCACTAACTACTAACCACTAACTACTAACTACTAACCATTCTTCACGTCCAAGCACGGAAAAAGTTACCATCTTCCCAAATTCCAGCAACTTGTTTTTCGATTGCTGCTAGTTGTTTATCATCTAATTTCTGGAATTTTCGCGCTACGTTGATGTTTTCTTCTAATTGTTTGATGTTTTCAGCAGCAACTATACAGCAGTGTACTCCTGGCTGAGATAAGCTGTAACCCAAAGCTTGATTCATTCCTGACAATCCACCGGGTTTAAATAATCGACCGTAAGCTGGTACTTTCATTGCGATTACTCCGACGTTTTTCTCTAGCGCTACAGGTAAAACTACAGGAAGAAACGGACGGGGATGATATTTATCAGCAGCATTTACGGGAATTAAGGTAGTGTCGAAAGGATAGCGACGTAACCCGTCAGCAATGATGTCAGGTTCGTGATGTCCGGTAATCCCTGCAAACCGAATCAGTTTTTGTTGTTTTGCTTCTTCTATAGCTTTAATTGCTCCGGAATTAGAAAATATTGTATCGAGTTCTTCGGAGAAAGAAACGTGATGCAATTGCCATAAATCAAGGTAGTCTACGTTTAATCGTTTTAAACTTGTTTCTAATTCTCTCCAAGCACCGTCTCTATCTCTTGCTGCTGTTTTGCTGGCTAAAAAGATTTTTTTACGGTGAGGTGGAAGTACTTTTCCCATATAATCTTCGCTCGGACCGTAACTTGCAGCGGTATCAAAGTAACGAATACCAAGCTGTAGTGCTTTTTCAATTTGCTCAACAGCTTCTCGTTCTGCTCCGTTTTTAGATAAAGGTGTTTGTCCAGCACCACCCAAACCAAAGATAGGAAGTTTTTCACCAGTTTTACCCAATACTTGTTCTGGCATTTTTGCAGGTGGTGCAGCATTGCTAGCAGTATTTTGCTGCAAAGAGTTACATCCGACAATACCACCAGCAATAGCCGCACTGGTAATTAAGAATTCACGCCGCGTTTTTTTCTCTGACATGATTAGGGTAGGGGTGAAATTACTTTGTTTATAGTATTTTAGCGATAATAGTAAATAAAATAATGGATGCAGAGAAATAGGGAGTAGGGAATAGGGAAAAAAATATTAACTTATTTATTTGATTTATTTAATAATATTAAAATCCTAAATCAAAAACATCCGTTATTAAAATCAAAAACCAAAAATCGAATGACCGTCTCTAAATATAATCAAAAACTCGCCATTAATCTCCCCTTACAATATCTCCAAGCAATAAGACTTACTCATGCTTTGATGGAATCTGACTATAAGGTACATATTCCTAAAGAACATCAGAATAAGTTTTCTCTTTTAAAAGATATTTTTAATTTAGAATATCAAGTCGGGATTGAAGAAGTTCCGATTTTGAATTCTGTTAAATTTAATCATACTAATCCTAGTTCGCAAATTGGTTATCTAAAACGAACTTTGATTTTTCCTCACGAGAGTTTTGATTATTGTCGTAAACTTTGGTCTGATAAGCGGGATATTAAAATTTGCTTTGCTGGTTTAGTTACCGAACAACGAAAAAATACTTTAGAGAAATGGTTTAAAAACAACTTTCCAAATTCTCGTTTTAAACTTCCTATTCAACAGCGTTTTGTAATTCGGTTAGTAAATAAATTATTCAGAGAGTTTAATTTACCGACTTTACCAAGTACTTATAAAACAGAATTAAATGGAATTGTATTTTGGTCGTCGAATCGCGGACGAGTATTTCCGGTGAAAGCTTGGGATGAAGAATATTTTCGTTTATTAGCTAATTCTAAATTTGTACTTTGTCCGAGTGGTGGCTATATTTGGACTTATCGATTTTTTGAATCTATTATGTGTGGCGCAATTCCAATTATTGAAGAATATTGTGCTGCTTATGAAGGGTTTCGTTATTTCACAATGGATGATTCGATTAAGAGTTTGAAATGGTCTGAGGAAGATGTTAATTACAATTTTCAATTGTGTTTTGAACGTTTGACTGTTTCTGCTGAAGAGTTGAATCAGGAAATTGAGAAAATATTATCTGATTAAAAATTATACATAAAGGTTTCAGTTCTGCTAAATCAAATAATAAATTATGTTTTTTTACATTTTGTATAAAACATAAAACTGATGTAGAGACGTAGCACTGCTACGTCTCTTTCAATGTAAAATAATATTTTATGTTTGTATATGGCTAAAACCTAGCTCACCTAACAGCAATGTTTAGCTTTCGGTGCGTTAGACTGAATTCATAACGCACTCTACAAATTAATAAATTATAAATTAAGAATAAATCAAAACCGTATAAAGGGAGAAATAATAGGTTTTATTTTTATTCATTTAAATATATTCATTAAAGATAGCTATCTCTTTTTATCGTCATTTTAATTAGATTTATCTATCTTCAAGTTAACGAATATTAAACCACGTTTGAAACAGTATTCAAACTGATACAGTAAGGCTGCTGCAATCATAAATATAACGCCAAATACTGTAATTAACTGTTTTTCTTCGTAGGAATATCTAGCAACTGGTAACATATCAACATTATATAAAGGTAGAATAAACGTACATAATGCAGTTGCTATCATTGTAGAAATGACTATGATAAGCCAACCGTATAAACCTTCCCACCAGCTAAATATTTGAATTTTCATTCCTTGGAGATTTTTCATTTCTGGAGCTTGAATTGCTGAAATATATTTGCCAAGGAACAAATGTAAAGCATGATGAGCAATGGCTATTATTGGAATAGGAGTTAGTAACGAAATTATTCCAAAGAAAATAACGGTATTTGGTTTATTAGTGATTTCTGCTGTTAAGAAACCTGTGATTGCTGTAATCATAACAATAAATATAACTACGTTTGAAAATATTGTTATGAATAAAGCTTTTATCCAAGAACTAGGGTATGGAAACCATACAAACCAATTTAATTTATTTGATTTTTGCTTTGTCATGAGAAAAGTATATTAGCTACTGTCCGACTGGTAGATGAGAATTTATAAAAATACTCTTCTAATTCTATTTTTCCCAATTCAAAGATAAAGCTAACTTTGTTAATAGTTTTTCAGTGATTGCCGAAATTTACGTAAATATATTTATGTGAATACTCTGACTTCCTAGCAAAGTATTATATCGCTTTTTATCTGTAGACAAAATACAGGTAGACCTCACCCCTATCCCCTCTCCTTGTCAAGGAGAAGGGTATATTCTATTTAACTTTACAAAGTTATTTAATCAGCTTTGCTAACTTGTTCTTCTGCTGCTTTTATTCTTTTTTTATATTCCCCAATTTTCTGTTCGGCTACAATAAAATTAGGATTTTCTGGTGGTACTGTTTGCATTAATATCATTGCTGCTTTCCATTTACCTGCAACTTTATTCCAATCTTCTTTAGAGGTTGCTAATTCTTCTGTTTGTGCAGCGCTATTTGCAAGAGTTAATGCTTCGCTAAAGGAATTACCTTGAGATGCTAATTTAGCAACTTGATTATTAACTGCTTTTGTTTCAGCAGTAATTCTTTTTTGAATTTGTTCTCCAAAATTACCTGATGATATACTTTGTTGCACGTCTGGTAAGGTGAAAAACATATACAGCCATGCACCGACTAAGCTAATAACAAATATATTCAGAAATGTCTTTGGGGATTTATTCTTTTTAACAACGCTAGAATCTTTATCTGCTTTAGTTGTATCGCTTGTTGTTACTACAGTTGTCGAAGCAATTTCATCTTCTTCAATCTCATCCTGCTTTGATTTACCTTTAATAGTCTCTGGTTCATCTATACTATCACTATCAACAAGACGAGCTTTAAATAAATATGAAACTTGATAAAATATAGCAGCGCATAAAATCCATACACCAGCAAATGCTAATCTTAAATTGCTAGGATTTTCTGCATATGTTGCAGCTATTTTTGTGTAGTTAAGCTTGAATAATGGTAAAAACGGCGTGCAAATTAAGGTTGCTATTAATGTAGATAAAATTATCACTAACCAACTATACAAACTTTCCCACCAGCTGATTAATCCGGGGAAAAAACCGGTAGTAGCGCTAATTTTTTCTCCCGGAATTGGAGACATAAAACGACTGAGAAATAAATGATGGAATAGTGCAATGGCTGGTATAGGTAAAATAAAAAATAAAATAACAATTACGGTCAATTGTTCGGGAGTATTTGACCATTTAGGTAAATTGTAAAGCGAATCGGCATAACGTCTGAGAATACCTAAAAATGTTCCCATTAATACCGATAGCATTAAAGCACTTAGCCAAGCATTAGGATAAGGAATCCATACGGGCAATGATGGTACTCTTTTCATAGGGAATCTATACTAATTTAGTTGGTTTTTGTTTGTTTTTGATGGATTAATGTAAATAGCTGTTGGTCTAAATACGATAAAAAAGTAAAAAAGTTATATTTATCAGCAATCTCTAATAATCTAATAAATATTTCTGAAATTTACTCAGATACATAAAGCCTGCTTCAGTAAAAATTACAGCGCGAGGCTTTTGTTCTCTAGCTTTGAGTATCTATTGGTATCTAGGGCTTTCTGACAAATCAACTAAAAGCATTATCTTTGCATAAAATCATACGTCTGCTCAAGTATCAAGCTATAGATATTTAAAAAAAGTTTATCAAGCAGGTAGCTTGATGTAAGGTAAAGTGGTTCTGATTCTACACCTTTGTTACGCAGTAATTATTTGAAATTGCTTTCAATGCAAAGTCTCACGACTTCGAGGAATGTCATAATAAAAAAAATAGAGTTTGACTGCAATGGTTGCTTCGCTCAAATATACTAGAGAACCCCTTAAGGAAACTTATAGTGAGATAATTGATGTCCGTTCAAGTAGCGAGTTTGCAGAAGACTGCATCCCCGGTGCAATTAATTTACCGGTTTTAAATGATGCTGAACGCGCCGAAGTTGGAACGATATACAAGCAATTCTCACCTTTTAAAGCACGGAAAATAGGTGCTGCGATTGTATCAAATAATATTTCTAAACACTTAAACGAACATTTTGCTAATAAAGAGAAGAACTATCAGCCATTAATCTACTGTTGGAGAGGTGGTCAACGTTCTGCTAGCTTAGCCATAGTATTATCTCAAATTGGTTGGCGAGTAACTTTGCTTGAGGGTGGTTATAAAACCTATCGTAGTTATGTACGTCAGGAATTAGATTCTTTACCGCGAAAATTAAATTACAAAATAGTATGCGGTTTAACTGGTAGTGGGAAAACCCATATTTTAGAGAAAATGCGTCAAAAAGGTTTTCAAGTTTTAGATTTGGAAGCTTTAGCAAATCATCGTGGTTCTTTGTTGGGTGAAGAATGGAAAGATAAACCTTTATCTCAACCCAGTCAAAAGTATTTTGAGAGCAAGTTATTACACACACTCCAAAGCTTTAATGCTGATGAAACCGTGTGGGTTGAATCAGAAAGTAGCAAAATAGGACAAGTTCATTTACCCCAATCTTTATTGAAGGAGATGAAACAATCTAGCTGTGTAGAAATCAAACTACCCATTGATAAGAGAGTCCAATTTTTGTTAGCGGAATATCCACATTTGGTAAATAATCCCGAAATCCTCAAAACAAAGCTAGAAAAACTAAAATCAAGCTGTGGGTGGAAGAGAATAAGTAATTGGTATCAGATGATAGACACTCAAGATTGGGAGTTATTTGTTAAAGATATTCTAGAATCCCATTACGACCCAACTTATCGTAAATCTATGCAGCACAATTTTAGTCAAATCGAACAAGTTGTTTCTTTAAATGATTTATCCGATAGCTGTATTGAAAATTGTGTGGATTCTTTAGTACCTAGTTTTGTTGGGATAAGCTAGTTTTTGCCCAATCACCGTGATTGAGAATAATACAACCATGTAGAGACGTAAAATTTTGAGATGTAAAATTTTACGTCTCTACATTTATGTTTATACAGCAATTTTTAGTTGGGTAAAATACACTTTTGACCTCACCCCGTCCTCCGGACACCCCTCTCCTTGTAAAAGGAGAGGGGAATAATAAAAATTTAATTTGTATTCCATTCAAATGAAAACTGCTATAAATTCTACGTTTTGAAATTAAATTCAGCTACGGATAGGTTAAATTATAAAAAATACATTTGTAACACATAGTGTAATATGAAGATAGAACAACGTCATAAGTGGAACTTGACCACAACAGAAGCGAAAATCATCCAAGAAGAATTACGAAAAGAAGTTATTACAGAAGATAAATTTGCAGAACCAGTAAAATACGTTGCTGGTGTTGATATGGGTTTTGAAGCTGATGGTACAATCAGTCGTGCTGCGGTAGCGGTGTTGAGTTTTCCTGATTTACAGCTACAAGAACAGACCATAGCTAAACGTCCGACTACCTTCCCTTACATTCCTGGTTTTCTATCGTTTCGAGAAATTCCAGCAGTATTAGATGCGCTACAAAAGATAAATACAATACCAGATATAATTCTGTGTGACGGTCAAGGATTAGCTCATCCTCGTAGATTAGGAATTGCTTGTCACTTAGGTGTAATACTTGATATGCCTACTATTGGTGTCGCTAAGTCTTGGCTGATAGGTGATTATGAAGAAGTTTCTCAAAAGAAAGGAAGCTGGGAACCTTTAATACATAATAATGAAACCATAGGAGCAGTATTACGTACTCGTGCTAATGTAAAACCCTTATACGTTTCTAGCGGTCATCGGATTAGTTTGCCAACCGCAATTGATTACGTATTGCGCTGTACTCCGAAATATCGTTTACCCGAAACTACCAGGATTGCTGATAAGTTAGCTTCTAATAGGTGAGAAGAGTTTAGAGGGGGAAGAGGGGGAAGAGGGGGAAGAGGGGGAAGAAAAATTTATTAAAAATTTGTAGTGGAAATATCTTGCTAACTTGAATTTACCAATTCCCAATTCCCAATCCCCAATCCCCAATTCCCAAATTGATTGTTTATCTTAAGTTTTTTTCAGCATACTTGATTGCTTATGCTTGCTCGTGTTAGGAATCGCACAGACAATAGTTGAAGTTGCTTAGTAAAGGCTACATAGATAGTTAGATTCATGAATTCACTAACATTACAGTGGCACGATGCGGGTGAAGAAAAAACTCAGATAGTTCACGAACAGCAGCCTAGTAAGAATCCTGGTACTGTCCGCATTGGTCGCGACCCGAAGCGATGCGATATTGTTTTGAGTCACCCTACGGTATCGGGTTTACATGTTGAAATATTTTTTAATTCTCAACAAAAACGGTTTTACATTCGGACTTTAAGAGAAAAAAATCCTCCTCTTGTAGATGGTAAGCAATTGCTTAAAGGAGATACATTTTTGAATGAAGGTAGCATCCTTTGCTTGGGGCAAATGCAATTAAAAGTTATTAATATTAGTATTCCTCAAGTTAATAGCTTTCCAGCTACTGTTTTAGAACCGCCTAAACCTGGTCAAAATAGTCAACCGGTAACTCCTGCTGTACCGTCAAAGCCTGAATCAACAGCACCTTTACTCAAAGGTTCTTACGGTTTGCAATGTCCAAATTGTCATAAAGTTTCTTCTATCGAACATATTCAAGTTGGTTGTCCTTGGTGTGGAACTTCTTTAGCTGCAGCAGTTAGTGTTTTAGTTTCACCTGATAATAATCAGTGAACAGTTAACAGTTATCAGTTAACAGTGAACAGTGAGCAATTATTAATTAATAACTAAACAAATATCACGAATTAGATGGATTTCACTGATTGAATTATTACTAACAACTAATCACTAACCACTAACCACTAACTACTAACAATTAATTTAAATATATGAGCAATAGTTTAGAAATTCATTTAAGTTGGGAAGACCCAGCGACTGGAGAATTACGAGAGCCAAGATTGAGGGTACCTATTGCTTTTGGTCGAGAATTTTCTCAAATGCCTGCTGAACTTCAGGGACAGCGAGTTTCGCGAATGCTGCTTGATAGTAATGAAGTTTCTCGATATCACGCTCTGATTGATTGGGAACAAGACCAGTTAGTTGTCATTGACCAGAACAGTGTTAACGGTATTTATATTAATGCTAATCGCCAGAAACGTAGTGTTATTAATAGTGGCGATACTTTAAAAATTGGACCTTATGAAATAACTCTTTCTTTTAACTTAAATCAGCTAACAAATCAATCAACAAATCAACTAACAAATAGACCTGCTGTTCCATCTACACCCGCTCCAGTATCTGCACCTACCCCAACTAACTCCACTATTCAATTTAATCCCACGACTAATTTACCCGACCCTACTTTACCTCCAGAACGAGCAGCAACACCTTTGGGTTCGAGTTTTCCACCTCCAATTTTTCAACAGGAAAAGGTTCCGGTTCAAGCTCTTCACGCTACAGGTTTACGAGTAGATGAAACTGACTATTTGGCTTTAGGAGCCGGTTTAGGAAGCTATATCTGGGTAGATTTATTAAGAATATATGGGGTAAGTAGCGAAAGAATAATCGCTTTGGGTTTGGATAAAGAACCATTTGCTCGATATAAGCGGTTATGTTTGAATTCTCAAATACCTTTGCATGAAAGATTGCGCTCGAATTCGGATTCTTGTCCCGATAATATTTGGGGCTGGCCGAGTTATGGTTTGCGGGAAGCTTGGCGCGATTTTAGTAAGGGAAGGCTGAATGATTCGTTGAAATATTTATGGAAAGTCTTTGCAGAACCGGATTACGCTGAAACTTATACTCCTCGTGCAAATAATGTTTTTGATTCTATAGAGAGGGAAGCAAAACGTATCGGTTGGGAGCAAATTTATCGTTATGGAAGAATACGAGCGATTCGTAAAACTGATGATGGTAGATATTGCGTAGCTTATTCAAAGGGAAGAGGAGACCATGCTTTTTATGTCGCTCGCTATTTACATTTAGCAACTGGTTATCCAGCGATTCAGTTTCTTCCCGATTTACAAGCTTATCGCGAGCAATATCGGGATTTTAAATCTGTAGTTAATGCTTATGAAGACCATAATCACGTTTACGAACAGTTAGAACGTCAAGGTGGTAAAGTTTTGATTCGAGGACGCGGTATTGTGGCTTCTCGAATTATTCAACGGATTTACGAAGCTCGTAAAAAAAATCCCAATATTACAATTTTGCATTTAATGCGATCGCCAAAACCGAAAGGTAATAAATTCGGTAAAACCGAGCGGATGGTGAAGCATCATTTTGAATTTCAACCGTTTAACTGGCCTAAAGCTTGCTGGGGTGGTGAATTACGAGTAATGCTAGAAAATGCTAGCCCAGACCAGCGTAAACGACTGTTGGCTGATTGGGGAGGAACTACCACCGCAGACCGACTTGATTGGCAGCGAATTACAGAAGAAAGTCTGCGAGATGGCTGGTATAAAATTGAATTCGGTGAAGTGCAGAGTGTAGAACGCGATACTCAACATGGTGGAACTCTTACCCGCATCAAAGAAAAAGGCTCTAACGGTCAAATTACCTTGAATGCAGATTTTATCGTTGATGCAACCGGATTGGACGCTAAAGTCAAGGCAAGTCCGTTACTAGAAGATTTAGTAGAACGTTATAGCTTGCCATTAAACCACTTATCAAGATTAGTTGTAGCAAACGATTTTGAAGTAGTAGAAATGCGTAACGACAAAGGTAAAATGTATGCTGCGGGTGCTATTACCTTGGGCGGACCTTATGCAGCAGTAGATAGCTTTCTCGGTTTACAATACTGCGCTTTACGAACCGTAGACGGACTTGCAACCGCTCGCGCTCCCGGAGTCAAAAAATTAAATGCTGTTTCTTCTTTCCAACAGTGGATGAAATGGGTGTCAAATCAGTCACCCTAAAATAGTGAACACTGTTAGCGTAGCGTGTTCCGGAGGGGTTACGTAACTGTTACCTAAAATCTACCTATAACTAGACAAATATACCCGAAATGTCCAGATATTCTGGTTGCAGATGAAAAATGGAACGGCGTTGCACGGGTACTGAATATGGTTCATCAATTGCGCTCGTTTATTTTTTTTATCCTCTGCAAATAACGACTGTTTTATGATAGCCTTATATTAGGTAAGTTTGTACTTGCTCATGTCGCTCTCCCTGCTGTGATGGCTGATAGGAGACACGTATGGGCATCATATTACTTAATAAAGGCTCAAGTGGTGAGCCGCAACTGCGGCGAACGCCGTCGTGAGTTTTATAATTAACAGTCGTTAACAGCGAACCTTAGCAATTACTTTACAGGGAATGGGAGAAACCCCAATCTGGACGACCTGTGGAGGTCTATGAATCACTGGTGAACAGTGTTAAGGAACTTGGTTAAATTCCAAGCTGTAATCCCGAACTAGCCGTTAAGGTCGGGTGACGATGGGTAGATTTATCCATATTTGGGTAGTCTCGTCCATTTTTGAAGTAACGGTATATAGTGACCGAATGCTTTATCCAGCCTTGCTGGCTTAATTTTCATTTAGTAAATTCATAAATAATTTAGAGACGTTGCACTGCAACGTCTCTAAATTTTATTTTATTGTCACAGATAATTTGGACGAAATAAGAACATTATTCGTTACAACCTATTGTTCATAAGCTTTAACGGATTAATGTATCTCATTTGACTTGAACATTAAGATTACTTATGGAAATATAAGCAACGGAATCACTTGACATCCCACTTACGACGTATTTTGAAGGCTCAATAGACCCGTTGAGCCTTTTTTCTACTCTACCTGGGTATACTCAATATTATGCGTATTATCCGAACACTTTTGCAAATAGTTCAGTAGAGTTTTATTGTTTAAATTATTTTTTGTACGTATTTACCTTAACTCAAGTTTCCTAAAAAAACATTAATATCCTCCATCAACCTTACAATTTATACAAAATAAAATAAATCCTCTCAAATAAACCTAAATTTTCAACTCTGACCTATTTATCTCCGAAGAAATATCTAGCTCATCTACAATATCTTTACAGGAAAAAGTCATTTCCTTAACAAATCGTTCAAAAAATTGCAATTTATTCTTGAAGAAACTAATAAAATCTTCTGAAATGGTGTAGAAATGTATAGAATCTTTTAAAGATATAAAATATAGTCTTTTCAGATGCAAACATTTGTAGCACCTTCAATGCAGCTATCTGTAGTACCGAATAGCGCTCAACCACTGAAAATAGTCGCACTAGGGGATAGTTTAGTTTACGGATTCGGCGACCCGGAAGGAGGTGGCTGGGTCGAAAGATTGCGGCGAACTTGGATGTTACCCGAAAGTGCTGGACACGTTTTATATAATCTTGGTGTACGTGGAGACCGTACTGTACAAGTATCGAAAAGACTAGAAGCTGAATTTCGTCATCGGGGAGAACTACGAAATCGCGTTCCTGACATCATTATATTGTCAGTAGGAGTAAATGATTCAGCCAGAGTAGGTCGTCCTAACGGTAAGAACTATACAAATTTCATCAATTTTGAAGAGCAGCTTACTTCCTTGCTTCAACAAGCTCAAAAACTTTGTCCGGTACTATTCGTAGGTATGGTACCTGTAAACGAAGCGAAAATGCCTTTCCTTGATTGCTTGTATTACAATCATAACGACCAGCACCGTTACAAAGAAGCCACTAGACTGGCTTGTCGGAAACAAGGGATACCTTATCTAGATATATTCGACAAATGGATGCAGCAACCTGAAATTTGGAGAGCTAAGCGTTTGAGTCACGATGGTCTTCATCCCAACACTCTTGGCTATCAGACCTTATTAGAAGATGTAATTGGTTGGGAAGCAATTGCTCGTTTCAATTCTAGCGACCATTACCGGCTAACTTCATAGAAACTTTACAAAAATTTTTCAATCTTAAGTACTTACGGAAAGCGCCATCAGCATATTGAATCGTTCAATATAAGTGGCGTTTTTCAATAAAAGGTAATAGGTAATAGATAAGGACTTACGCAAACCTAAATTGTCATTGCGACCGAAACGCAGTGTAGGGAAGCAATCCCAGCCATCGGGAGATTACGTCGCTACCGCTCGTAATGACGTAATCGCGTTACTTTTGCGTAAGTCCTGTAGATAATGAAGAGAATTGAATCTAATTCATAACTCATAACTCATAACTCATAACTCCTAATTCCTAACTTTTAATCCAAAATCTAAAATCTAAAATCCAAAATACTTATGACTCCAACTTTATTTGGTCGTTGGCAAACCCGTTTACTATTGCTTTTTACAGTAGGTTTATTGGTCAGTCTACCTTTCGCTATAGGTTTGATTGGTTCTCCCCAAAGTGATGTATATTTCTGGATACTTTTCTATGTGGCAATTTTTGGCTTAGGCTGGGATTTGTTATACGACCGAATACAAAAGTATCGCTGGGATAGAGATTGGCCCGCAGTATATCAACTATTCGCCGGAATTTGGGAATTCATATTTATAGTTTGTGGAGTAAAAATTTTAGGATTTTTACCTACACCTATTCCAAAAGAAGAATTACCTCTGTTTTGGGTTTTCTTTCATTATTTTGCTGTTTGGCTTGCAGTTTTTCTCATTTCTCAAAGCTTAATGCGGATTATTTTTGTTCGCTGGCGCTTTTTTGGCGGACAATGGCTCTAAATATTTAGAGTAAAAATTAGTGGCTTTCAATTAATAACTTTGTAGAGACGGGGCGCAATGCTACGTCTTTTTATTTAGCCAAAAACAAGAAAATTTAGGACATATTTATAAATGTAGCGACCTAAGTCTTAACATCAACTTTATAAATGCCCTCTAAATTACTGCCCGAGCTTCAGAATAAAGAAATTATTGTTATATAGAGCAGCTAATTTCACAAATATTCTCACATCCTTAAAATACATAATTGCTAAAACTTGATTACTCATTGATAATAACTTCATTCGCTTTTAGCCCTAAGCTATTAGCAATTATCAATTCATGAGCCTAACAAGGCTTAACCTATGAAGGATAAAAACAATGAAAAAGCAGTTCAAGAATAGGCTCTTTGTGCGTAAGTGCAAGCGATTGATTCGTGCTAGCTTGTTTGGCTTGTATGCTGCAATTGCTTTCAATACTAATAGCAGTATCGCCGCATCCGCGGGAAAATTAGAGAATTGGCGATTTTCTCCACAAGGTTCGCAGTTAGAAATTTCCGTTTCAGCACCAGTTAAACCTCAATATTTTTATCTATCTCAACCTCCTCGTATCGTTGTTGATTTACCCAATACAAAATTGGGTTATGTTCCCACTCAACAAAATTACAGCGGAGCAGTCCAGAAAATTCGAGTTTCTCAGCTCAATGAAGATGTAACTCGTATTGTTATGGATTTAGCACCAGGGACTTTTTTCGACCGCAATCAAGTACAGTTACAGCCATCTTCTTGGGAAAATCCTACTCGCTGGTTATTTCGTCCTGTAGTTGCAAATAACGGAAATTATTTTTCACCGGGATATCCGTCTATTGGAGGTGAACTACCACCAGGAACTACTGGTCAATTACCACCTGGTGCTTATAATCCGTCAGATTCTTTTTACGCTCCACAACCACCCGGTGCTTTTGAACAGCAACAACCACCCGGTGCTTTTGAACAGCAACAACCATCAAATAATCTTCCACCTCTACAACCATCAGTTACCCTTCCACCTGGTGCGGTATACAACAATCCTTCACAACTTCCACCAGGTACAAATACACCACCATCTTCGTTCGCAGACCCTTTACCTATGACATCATCCATGGGAAATGGCAATATGGGTCAACCAACTGTGAGCGTACCACCAATCAACACAATTAATTTATCCCCTTTATCCCCACAAATTCCTGCATCTGCTCTTCCACCTGCAAAATTTCCTTCACCATCAGGAAATTTGAATTCTCCACCTTCTTTTTTCTCTACACCAACGTCAAATTTTCCAGCAACCAATACGCAAACAAATTCAGTAGATTCTTCTGGTTCCCGAGTCATTGAATTCGGAGAACCCGTTCCCGCTCCCGGTCGATGAAAATAAGCGCTAAAGTATAATAGCAGCTTTAAGTTGATGAAAATACAAAGCAGATTCACTAAGATTCTTGGCAGCAAATAGTGAATAATAAATAGTAAACAGTAGAGACGCGATATTAAGGTATCTAAAATATCGCGTCTCTACATTAACTTTAACTATTCATATTAACTACAAAATTCAAGAAAAGAATAATCCTCTAGAATCGTTCTGTTTCTCCTGGAACATTTATAGCTCCTTCTTCATTAATAAAGAAGTTTTTCGCTGCATCATTTTGATAAATGCATTTTATGTCAAGCTCTTTACTATCTAATCTACCTGTAAAGCCAAAAGTATTTAAACGGTTTTTACAATCTCTAACCTGATCTGATGTAACTAATTTTTTTTGTCTGAGAATTTCCCAGTTACTTTGACGTAAAACGCATCCGGGACGCATACTGGGTTGGGCTACATAAACATTAAACGGGTTAAGAGTCACAAATAGTCTGGCATCCATCACCATTGCACTTGCTCCAAACTTCACGCAAACGTCCGCATTGGGGGCTTTAGTATCGATAAAATCACGAGAAGCTACATTCGACGGAGAAAAAGTTGCGGTAGAACTAAAAGCTATACCAATACCAATACCTAAAATAAATATACCGCCCAGAATAGCGATAGTTGTGAAATTGAATATTGAGGAGATAGGATTAGAACCTCTTGAAGAGGTGTTACCTGACCTATTATTATATCTACGTGTCATATCTACTTTTTTTACTTCACGCCTAGAACAACAGGAAGTATTAAAAAAATATCTCCCTTCTTTAGTATGACGATTCTTTTATCAAATTGTCCGCTACTTTAACAATAATGTTTCAAATGAACTACAAAATTATGATTAGGGGAATAGCGCATAGGGCATAGGGCATGAGAAGTTAGAAGTTAGGAGTTGTTAACTACCAATTACCAATTACCAATTACCAATTCCCCATGCCCAATTCCCAATTATTATTAGCTAGCTAAAGCTAAAGTGTCTTCCAAAGGCTTAAAACGAAAAGCTCTATCCCCACCTCTTTCAATAACAACTTTTACTCTTGGCTCGATTTTGGGTAGATTTGCTAAATATTGCAACTCTTGGTCATCAAGAATGTGACCATCAACAATCCACAATACTAGTCCTTTTGATTTTGGGGGCAGTTGTTCCAATTGAGTACCAAGAATTGGCGGTACGTAATATACATAACCAACCGCTGCTCCTTTGTCAGTACTTTTTTTGCCTAAGTGTGGAGGTCGTACACCATGAACTCCAGTCAAATAAGCTGCTACATCACCTAAACCCTTAGCGCTAATACACAACGCATTGTAGCCCTTCGCACGTAATCGGCGGCGGTACCGACCTTCAAAACCGCCTTCTAAAGGTACATATACCCCAAGAGCGCCGAATTTCTCTAATTTACGGATAAAACCGCCACCAGTAGTTAGTAATGCCATAGACCTTTTTCTAATATTGCTTCGATAATTCTATTATCAGTTATCAGTGAACAGTGAGCAGTGAACAGTGAGCAGTTATCAGTGATAACTAAGGAGTTTGATATTGATAACTTTTACTACCATACATATAACTAAAAAAATGATTGGTCGGACGCAGTTTGATTTTATTTTTGCAGTTCCAGACTTATATCTGTTGGCTGAGCTTGTCTGGAACGACATAAGACCATAGCATGGTCAAGCTGTTCACTGCTCACTGTTCATTGTTCGCTGAAAAAATCTGGACAAATGAAAATACATAATTTATAATTTGAGATTGTGACCAATTTTTGAAAGCAAGCCGTCTTATTACTCAAACTCTTGGCTGAGAATGTTTTTGCGGATTAGTAAAAAATCTATAAAAATAAGTTAGTCAAAGTTGACAAGAGAGTGGTAAATTAATAAGTCTTGAGGTAAACTTAGGACGTTTGACTGAATCTTAAATTAATTTTTAGAATTTTTGATTAATTATTTAGGGTTTTTGCAAACAAAGTGGTGATGTTGGTGACGGCATCAATCAGCTTTTAAAAGAAGGATACTGAGCGGGTTAATCGCTGCTTAAGTCCAACTTACAAGTTAAAGTGCCAAAGTTATTGCTCGAATGAGGCAATACTGCACGAATCGCAAAGCTGTAGAAGCATTGCATTTTTTAATCTTCAGTCCTTTCCTTACGGGAAGGTACTTTTGACTGCGCCGATAAATTTGAAATAGATACTTACTTTTATTTATTTTTCTTTTATTCGATGTAGTACATGATGAAGGACAAGAACCCTCCGATGGAAGTTGGATAGCTATTACCTAAGCATTTCCGGACTTCTGAGTTTTCTTGATAATAAGGCGGGTAGTTACTTTAAAAAGTAATTCTATAATTGCCTCCAACATTTAAAGTCCCGTATTCAAGCGGGAAAAGTAGTAGTTAGGAGACTTGTAACTGTGTCTGTAGGTATTCTCGGAACAAAAGTGGGTATGACTCAGGTTTTTGACGATGCAGGAGCAGCAATTCCTGTAACCGTTATAAAGGCTGGACCATGCACCGTAACCCAAATCAAAACACAGCAGACCGACGGTTACTCCGCCATTCAGATAGGATATGGTGAAGTAAAAGAGAAAGCTTTAAATAAGCCGAAATTGGGGCATTTGAAAAAAGCTTCTGCCTCCCCCCTACGGCATTTAGAAGAATATCGTGCCGAAAATACGGATGATTATTCTTTGGGTCAGCAGGTTAGTGCTGATATTTTTGAAGCAGGTCAGCTGGTAGATGTAGCTGGAACAAGTATTGGTAGAGGTTTCGCGGGAAACCAAAAGCGTAACAACTTTGGTAGAGGTCCGATGTCTCACGGTTCTAAGAACCACAGAGAGCCGGGTTCTATCGGTGCTGGTACTACTCCCGGTCGTGTTTATCCCGGAAAGCGGATGGCAGGACGTTTGGGAGGTAAGCGTGTTACGGTTCGCAAATTGAAAGTCGTGCGAGTCGATGCAGAGAAAAATTTATTGTTAATTAAGGGAGCTATTCCTGGCAAACCAGGAGCATTAGTTAATATCATCCCTGCAAAAGAAGTGAAATAGTCATTCGATTTTAGATTGCGGATTTTGGATTTTGGATTGAATTATCTCAATTTGAGTTTACAATTCAGTTCGTCTGTATTTTTTGAAAATAATTGATGACTTAGAAAAATCTTAATCCCTTAATTCTGAAACTTTTGAATTAATTTACGCCTAATGTGAATTTAAAATTGACTTTGTTCTACAAGGGTTTTAAAGCTTACTTGAATCCATATTTTTAATGTATCAACGTAAAAATATTGGTTTGAGCGATTAATTCACATAACACGTAATTCAATCAAATATAAGAACAATCCAAAATCTAAAATCAAAAATCCAAAATCGATTGAGAGATGACTAATTTAAGAAGGACACAGAAATGGTAGATTGTGCAGTTAAAAATTGGCAGGGAGAAGAAGTTGGGCAGAAAACCTTGGAATTGAAAGTTGCCAAGGAAGAAACCGCTTCTCATGTCGTCCATAGAGCTTTGGTTCGACAAATGACTAATGCTCGTCAAGGGAATGCTAGTACTAAGACTCGCTCCGAAGTTAGAGGTGGTGGTCGTAAACCCTGGAGACAAAAGGGAACTGGACGCGCTCGTGCAGGTTCTACTCGTTCGCCATTATGGCGCGGTGGTGGTGTAATCTTCGGACCAAAACCCAAAGATTACAACTTAAATATGAACCGCAAGGAACGTCGTTTAGCTTTACGTACTGCTTTAGGTAGTCGTTCCGAGGACATGATTGTAGTTGAAGAATTCAGCGAACAATTACAGCGTCCTAAAACCAAGGAATTAGTAGAAGCTATTTCTCGTTGGGGTTCTCAACCAGAACAAAAGACTTTATTGATATTGTCAGAACGTGCAGAAAACGTATATTTATCAGCCCGTAATATAGAAAACGTCAAGCTGATGGTAGCAGACCAACTTAATGTTTTCGATTTACTGCACGCAGATAAAATCGTGGTCACATCATCAGCAATAGATAAAATTCAGGAGGTTTACGGTGCCTAAATTTGACCCCCGCAATCTTCCCGATTTAGTACGTCGTCCGATTGTTACTGAAAAAGCAACAATCCAGATGGAGTACAACAAATACACTTTTGAAGTATTCCCTAAAGCAACAAAAACTCAAATTAAAGCTGCAATTGAAAGCTTATTTGATGTCAAAGTTTTAAAAGTAAATACCGCAGTCAAGCCTCGGAAAAAGAAGCGTGTCGGTAGATTTATCGGATACAAACCTCAGTACAAGCGAGCGATTGTTACCGTAGCATCCGGGGATGAAGAAAAGATTCGTCAAGTTCTGTTCCCAGACGTTTAAAAGAGTTAGTTGTTAGTTGTTAGTTGTTCAACCACTATCTACTAACCACTATCTACTAACCACTATCTAGATTATTAAAATTATGGGTACTCGTTCATTTCGTCCATATACACCCAGTAACCGTCAAGCGACTACTTCCGATTTTGCTGATATTACAAAGTCGAAACCGGAAAAATCCTTAACTCAACATATTCATAGAGCTAAAGGAAGAAATAATCGCGGTGTAATTACCAGTCGTCGTCGGGGTGGTGGACACAAACGTCTTTATCGAATTATCGATTTTAAAAGAGATAAGCGGGGTATTCCTGCAACTGTTCTAGCAATTGAATATGACCCCAACCGTAATGCAAGAATCGCGCTCGTACAGTACGAAGATGGCGAGAAGCGTTATATTTTGCAGCCTAATGGGATGAAGGTTGGTACCACAATTATTGCTGGTCCAGATTCTCCGATTGAAAATGGAAATGCTTTACCTTTATCCAATATGCCATTGGGTACTAGCGTTCACAACGTAGAATTGATTGCTGGAAAAGGCGGTCAGATAGTACGCTCGGCTGGTGCTAACGCTCAAGTAATGGCGAAAGACGGTAATTACGTAACTTTGAAATTACCCTCTGGAGAAGTCCGGATGATTCGGCGCGAATGTTACGCCACCATCGGACAGGTAGGTAACGTAGAAGCCAGAAACCAAAGCTTGGGTAAAGCAGGTAGAAGTCGTTGGAGAGGTCGCCGTCCCAAGGTTAGAGGTAGTGTAATGAACCCTTGCGACCACCCCCACGGTGGTGGTGAAGGACGCGCTCCAATCGGTCGTAGCGGTCCTGTAACTCCTTGGGGTAAACCTACTTTGGGTAAGAAAACTCGTAAGCCCAAGAAAGCAAGTAGTAAACTAATTGTTCGTCGTCGTCGTAAGTCCGGTAAGCGCGGACGCGGTGGTCGTCAGTCATAGGAATTTTGGATTTTGGATTTTGGATTTTGGATTATGTCCTGTGGACAGGTTCAGAAGACTGGATTTTGAATTTTCAATTCAAATTTAAAGTTGTTTTGATTTATCAGTGGTAGTGGGAGCATCTTGCTCCCTGGTAATTACTTAAAAGTAAAGTTTTGACCATAAATAATTTTTTTAGCGACCAAGATGGTCGCACTACCAAGAAAAAATCTTCAATCTAAAATCTAAAATCTAAAATCCAAAATCGAATTAATCCAAAATCCAAAATCTAAAATCTAAAATCGTCTTATGGGTCGTTCTCTTAAAAAAGGTCCTTTCATTGCGGACCATCTGCTCAAAAAAATCGATAAGCTCAACGAAACTAATAAGAAAGAAGTTATTAAAACTTGGTCTAGAGCTTCTACTATTTTGCCGATGATGGTTGGTCATACCATCGCAGTTCATAACGGTAAACAACACGTTCCAGTTTTTATCAGCGACCAAATGGTAGGTCACAAGCTAGGTGAATTTGCTCCTACTCGTACTTATAGAGGTCACGCTAGAGATAGAAAAGGAGGAAGATAACCTTTATATGCTAATAGCTTGTTAATGCAATTAGTGATGAAGGGAAAATTATTATGGCTACTGATACTAAAGAAGTAAAAGCAATTGCTCGATATATCCGGATGTCACCCTTTAAAGTACGTCGAGTACTCGACCAAATTAGGGGACGTTCCTATCGAGAAGCATTGATAATTTTAGAATTTATGCCTTACAGAGCTTGTGACCCAGTGTTGAAGGTTCTTAGAAGTGCAGCGGCTAATGCAGAACACAACGAGGGAATAGACCGAGCTTCCTTAGTAGTATCTACCGCATTTGCAGACCAAGGTCCAGTATTCAAGCGTTATCAACCTAGAGCGCAGGGTCGTGCTTATCAAATTCGCAAACCCACATGTCACATAACTGTTGCGGTTTCTGCTGACCCAGCAGCGCAATAATCAAGAAATTTTAGAGGAAGTAAACGTGGGACAAAAGATTAATCCAATTGGATTTCGTCTAGGAATTACAAAAGAGCATCAATCTCGTTGGTATGCAGACCCTTCTCGATATCCAGAATTACTGCAAGAAGACCATAAACTTCGCCAGTATATAGAGAATAAATTGGGTCGGGAAGCTCAAAATAATGCCGGTATTTCCGAAGTTAAGATTGAGCGTAAAGCAGACCAGATTGATTTGGAAGTACGTACTGCAAGACCCGGTGTAGTCGTAGGTAGAGGTGGACAAGGTATTGAAGCACTACGTACTGGACTGCAAAAAGAATTAGGTGGAAATCGTCAAATTCGTATCAATGTAGTTGAAGTACAGCGTGTTGATGCAGATGCTTTTTTGATTGGTGAGTATATTGCTCAACAGTTAGAACGACGTGTTTCTTTCCGAAGAGTAGTTCGTCAAGCTATCCAAAGAGCGCAGCGTGCTGGCGTTCAAGGAATCAAAATTCAGGTGAGCGGACGCTTAAACGGAGCAGAAATTGCTCGTACAGAATGGACTCGTGAAGGTAGAGTTCCTCTTCATACTTTAAGAGCTAACATCGATTACGCTTACGTTACCGCTAAGACTATTTACGGTATTCTTGGAATCAAAGTTTGGGTATTTAAGGGAGAAGTTATTCCCGGAGAAGAAGAAGAACAAACTTCTAGCCCCAGAAACGAACGCGAACCACGTCGTCGTCAAAATCGTCGTCGTCCTTCCTTTGAAGACCGTTCAAATGAAAATTAGTTGTTAGTAGATAGTGGTTAGTGGATAGTAGATAGTGGTTAATGGATAGTGGTTAGTAGTTAGTGGTTAGTTGAAGAATTAATAACTAACAATTAGCAACCAACAACTAACAACTAACAACTAACAACTAACAACTAACAACTAACAATTAACAACTAACAACCAAAAACTAACAAATACAATGTTAAGTCCTAAAAGAACTAAATTCCGCAAACAACATCGCGGACGAATGAGAGGATTAGCAACACGAGGTTGTAATATCAACTTTGGTGATTTTGCTCTTCAAGCTCAAGAACCCTCATGGATTACCTCACGTCAAATTGAGGCTTCCCGACGAGCAATGACTCGCTATGTTCGTAGGGGTGGAAAAATCTGGATTCGAGTATTTCCCGATAAACCCGTAACCATGCGTCCTGCGGAAACCCGAATGGGTTCTGGTAAAGGTAATCCAGAATATTGGGTAGCTGTGGTTAAGCCAGGAAGAATCATGTTTGAAATTGCTGGTGTAGCCGAAGAAACTGCTCGCGAAGCAATGCGCTTAGCTTCACACAAGCTACCAATTAAAACTAAATTTATTTCCCGTGCTGACCAGGAGCCTTCTTCATAGATTATGCCTTTTCCTAAGATTTCTGAAGCAAGAGATTTGAGCGACGAGCAACTAGTGGAAGAAATTAATGCCACTAAAAAGCAGTTATTTGACTTGCGCTTGCAACAAGCAACTCGACAATTAGAAAAACCCGCTCAGTTTAAACATCTTCGCCATCGTTTAGCTCAGTTAATGACGGTAGAAGGAGAACGTAAACGGGCGAATAGTTAGTAGATAGTGGTTAGTGGATAGTGGTTAGTGGACAGTTGAAGAATTTGCGACTAACAACTAACAACTAACAATCAACAACTAACAATCAACAACTAACAACCAACAACTAACAACCAACAATTAATGGCTATTAAAGAAAGAGTTGGCTTAGTGGTCAGCGACAAAATGGACAAAACCGTAGTAGTTGCTGTTGAAAACCGCGATAGCCATCAGAAGTACGGCAAAATTGTAGTTACAACCAGACGCTACAAAGCCCACGACGAAGAAAACAACTGTAAAGAAGGCGACCGCGTTCGCATTCAGGAAACCAGACCCCTGAGCAAGACCAAGCGTTGGCAGGTTAAGGAAGTCCTCAGCAGCAGGAATAATTGAGAAAAATCGGTTGTTACATAGCTAGCAACTTTACAATGGAGAAAAATTGTGATACAAGCCCAGTCTTACCTTAATGTTGCAGATAACAGCGGTGCCCGTAAATTGATGTGCATCCGTGTTCTGGGTGCTGGAAATCGTAGCTATGGCAGCATTGGCGATAAAATTATTGCTGTAGTAAAAGATGCCCAACCAAATATGGCTATCAAAAAGTCAGATGTGGTTCAGGCTGTAATCGTCCGTACCAGAAAAGGCGTAAATCGTGACAGCGGCATGACTATCCGCTTTGATGATAATGCCGCAGTGATTATTAACCAAGATGGAAACCCTAGAGGAACACGGGTATTTGGTCCCGTAGCGCGTGAATTGCGCGAAAAAAACTTTACTAAAATAGTTTCTCTGGCACCGGAGGTACTGTAATGGCAGTTAAGAAAAAAACAAAGCCTCAATTTCATAAAATGCATGTCAAAACTGGAGATACCGTACAGGTAGTTTCTGGAAAAGACAAAGGCAAAGTAGGTGAAATTGTTCGGGCAATTCCTAAAGATAGTAAAGTTATTGTCAAGGGTGTAAACGTAAAAACTAAACACGTTAAGCCACAGCAAGAAGGAGAATCTGGAAAAATTGTTACTCAAGAATTTCCGATTCACAGTTCCAATGTGATGCTTTATTCTACCAAGGAAAACGTAGTTTCTCGCGTTTGTTATACCTTTACCCAAGAGGGTAAAAAAGTCCGTATGTTAAAGAAAACTGGTGAAATCTTGGACAAATAGTTAATAGTTAGGAGTTAGGAGTTAGGAGTTAAGAGTTAGGAGTTAAAAATTAATAATTATTAATTAATAAACCTTTGACCTTTAACCTTTAACCTTTAACCTTTCCGTTAACAATTTTATTCCCTGACAAAGCCCAGGGTATTGGAGAAAAAAATGGCAGTAGGATTAAAAAGTAAATATCTTGAAACTATTGTCCCCAATCTGATGAAACAGTTTGAATACACAAATATTCATCAGGTGCCCAAGGTTACAAAAGTTACCGTTAACCGAGGATTGGGGGAAGCTTCTCAAAATGCTAAAGCATTAGAAGCATCTTTGAGTGAAATTGCGTTAATTACCGGTCAAAAGCCAGTAGTTACACGGGCTAAGAAAGCAATAGCAGGTTTTAAAATTCGTGAAGGTATGCCTGTAGGAGTGATGGTAACTCTTAGAAGCAGTAAGATGTATGACTTTCTCGACCGTTTAATTAACTTGTCATTGCCTCGGATTCGTGACTTTCGCGGTATCAGTCCGAAAAGCTTTGATGGCCGTGGAAATTACACTCTGGGAGTTAGAGAACAATTAATTTTTCCAGAGGTTGAATACGACAAAATTGACCAGATTCGTGGAATGGATATTTCCATCATTACTACAGCTAGGAATGACGAAGAAGGTCGCGCTTTACTAAAAGAAATGGGAATGCCCTTCCGGGAGCAATAAGTTCATTTAATAGAGGAAAAGATGGCGGCAAACGACACAATTGCAGATATGCTAACGCGCATCCGCAACGCCAATTTGGCTCGGCACCAAACAACACAAGTGCCAGCGACAAAGATGACCACTAGCATAGCTAAAGTACTTCAGGAAGAAGGCTTTATCAATGATTTTGAGACATCAGGTGAAGGATGGAGCAGCAAATTGGTAATTTCTTTGAAATACAAAGGAAGAAATCGTCAACCGATTATTACTACTCTTAAAAGAGTTTCTAGACCTGGTTTGCGAGTTTATTCAAATAGGAAAGACTTACCAAGAGTACTGGGTGGCATTGGCATCGCCATCATATCAACATCCTCTGGCATCATGACCGACCGTCAAGCACGCCAACAAAATGTAGGTGGCGAAGTACTTTGCTATGTTTGGTAGCTTTCATTTTGGATTTTAGATTTTAGATTTTAGATTTTAGATTTCTTTGCTGTAAAAAGCTGTAAAAAATGAAAGTCTGGAATTTATCAAATCTCCCAAAGTACCTTTTTACAAATTTAGAAGCTTAAAACGGTCTTTTTGATCAAGGAATAGGGAAATTTTTGTATTGTTAAATCCAAAATCCAAAATCCCGGACATTTGCACTCTACGAGAAAGCCTCCGGCTCACATGGAGGAGACCCCCAAGACCGCAATGTCCTCAAAATCCAAAATCGTAATGGGAATAAACAGCCATGTCTAGAATTGGTAAGCAGCCAATAACAGTACCTGCTAAGGTACAAGTAAAAATTGATGGAAGTTCTATATCCGTCAAAGGTCCAAAAGGAGAATTATCTCGCGAACTTCCTTCTGAAGTAAGTGTGGTTCAAGAAGGCGATGTTTTAACAGTATCGCGCCTAGATGATTCTAGAGTATGTCGCCAAATGCACGGTTTGAGCCGTAGTTTGGTTTCCAATATGGTGGAAGGTGTTTCTCAAGGATTCCAGCGTAAGTTACAACTTCAAGGGGTTGGTTATCGAGCGCAGGTTAAGGGGAAAGATTTAGTCTTAAATGTTGGATACAGCCATCCTGTAGAAATTACTCCCCCTGATGGAGTTCAATTCGCTATTGAAGATAAAGGTTTAACTATTGTTGTCAGCGGCTACAACAAAGAAGTAGTCGGCAACATAACAGCAAAAATCCGTGCCGTTCGTCCACCCGAACCTTATAAAGGTAAAGGAATTCGTCACGAGAATGAAGTTGTCAGACGTAAAGCTGGTAAAGCTGGTAAAGGTGGTAAGAAGTAAGTCATTAAATCATGAAATTTACCCGCAAACAATCAAAACAGCGTCGCCACAGACGCATCAGAGGCAAAGTGTTCGGGTCTTCCGAGCGTCCACGTTTGGCTGTATATCGCTCTAATGAGCATATTTATGCTCAAGTGATAGATGATACTAGCCATCAAACCTTAGCTACTGCATCGAGTATAGAGCCAGAATTAAAATCTAAACTCAGTTCTGGTGCTAATCAGCAAGCTTCTACAGAAGTTGGTAAAGTCCTAGCTGCAAGAGCGATTGAGAAAGGTATTAATCAAGTCGTTTTTGACCGTGGAGGAAATCTTTATCACGGACGTGTTAAAGCTCTAGCTGATGCAGCCAGAGAAGGTGGTTTAAGTTTCTAGGTTACGGTTTTTCAGTTTATTGGCAATGCTTGGAACTTATTAAGCAGTAAGTAAATTTAAAGTCTTGATATTTGGTAGCTGTATATAAGCTGAAGGCAGCCGACAAGTAAAATCACAGAATGATTAAGTGTTTCAAATATGGCAAACAATCGTCGTAAAACGAGCCGAGCGAAAAAAGAAGAAACTAACTGGCAAGAGCGAGTAATTCAAATTCGACGGGTGAGCAAGGTTGTTAAGGGTGGTAAAAAACTCAGCTTCCGAGCAATCGTAGTCGTTGGTAACGAGCGCGGTCAAGTTGGTGTTGGTGTTGGGAAAGCAAGTGATGTTATCGGTGCGGTGAAAAAAGGCGTAGCCGATGGTAAGAAGCACTTGGTAGATATTCCAATTACAAAATCTAATTCTATTCCTCATCCTACAGATGGTATAGGTGGCGGAGCTAAAGTCATCATGCGACCAGCAGCACCAGGTACCGGTGTAATTGCTGGTGGTGCAGTACGTACTGTATTAGAATTGGCCGGAGTTAAAAATATCTTGGCAAAACAACTCGGTTCTAACAATCCTCTTAATAATGCTAGAGCTGCAATGAACGCTCTTGCTGTATTGCGTAACTTTAAAGAAGTTGCCGAAGATAGAGATGTCAGTATAGAAAAGCTCTACGCTCAGTAGAGTTGAACTTATGATTTATCGTGTAAATTAACACAAGAATAAATAATTATGAGACTACACGATGCTCGCCCTCAGAAGGGTTCAAAAAATCGCGGTCGGCGTGTCGGACGCGGTATTGCAGCAGGTCAAGGCGCTAGCTGCGGTTTTGGTATGCGGGGTCAAAAATCTCGTTCCGGTAGAGGCACTAGACCCGGTTTTGAAGGTGGTCAACAGCCTCTTTATCGTCGAGTACCTAAACTTAAAGGTTTTCCGCTCGTTAATCGCAAAATATACACTACGATTAATGTAGAGAAACTATCTTCACTCCCAGCAAATACAGAGGTTAATGCGACCTCATTACAAGAAAATGGTATTCTCACTGGTGTGAAGGGACCATTAAAAATTTTGGGAGATGGAGAACTCAACGTTCCTCTAAAAGTTCAAGCTGCAGCTTTTACAGGTTCGGCTCGCAGCAAAATTGAGGCAGCTGGTGGTAGTTGTGAAATTGTATAAGTGACAACAAATGTTGTATATCCAGCAGCACTTCCACCACCGGTTGCCTGGTTCACATTCACCGGTAGATCATCATTATGATTAGTCGAGATAGAGCACCATCCGCTCAGGAAACTTTTATGCAGATGGCACAGGCAGCTGGTCTGAGAGGACGGCTGTTTGTCACCATAGGTATTTTACTTTTGATTCGTTTAGGTATTTATATACCTATTCCTGGAATAGACCGGAAAGCCTTTAGTGCCTCTCTTGCACAAGGTAATGGTATAGGAGGCTTTCTCGATATTCTTTCCGGTGGAGGTTTATCTGCTTTAGGAGTATTCGCTTTAGGGATTTTGCCCTTTATCAATGCTTCAATTATCATCCAACTGCTCACGGCTGCTATTCCAAGTTTGGAAAAGTTACAGAAAGACGAAGGTGAAGCCGGAAGACGAAAGATTTCTCAAATTACGCGGTATGTAGCCTTGGGTTGGGCTGTTCTCCAAAGCGTATTCTTCTCAGCAGTTTGGCTGAAGAATTTTGCAATCGACTTCGGTCCGATATTTGTGTTTGAGACTGCTTTAGCTCTTGTAGCTGGTTCGATGTTCGTGATGTGGGCATCGGAGGTAATTACAGAGCGAGGTATTGGTAATGGAGCTTCATTACTTATTTTCCTTAATATCGTATCTTCACTTCCTACAACCTTAGGTAACACTATCCAATTAGCTCAAACCGGAAGCCGCGAAACTGTAGGTCAAGTAGTTGTATTGCTGTTACTATTTTTGGCAACTATTGTTGGTATTGTTTTTGTCCAAGAAGGAATGCGTCGCATTCCGATTATTTCGGCTAGACGACAAGTAGGCAGAAGAGTTCTTGCCGAACAGCGTAGTTTCTTACCCCTAAGACTTAACCAGGGTGGAGTAATGCCGATTATTTTTGCTACTGCAATCTTGAGCTTACCGCTTTTGATTGGCAACTTTACTCAAAACCAAGCAATTGCTACATTTACAAGTACTTACCTCAGTCCAGGTGGTTCTGGTTGGTGGGTTTACGCACTAGTATATCTGTTTTCAATTGTATTCTTTAGCTACTTTTATTCTTCGTTAATTGTCAACCCAGTTGATATTGCTCAGAATTTGAAGAAAATGGGTTCTTCAATTCCAGGAATTCGTCCTGGTAAAGCAACAAGCGAATATCTTGAAAGAGTTCTGAATCGACTTACTTTCTTAGGTGCTGGCTTCTTGGGACTAGTTGCAATTATTCCTACCGTTGTGGAAAGAGTTTTGAATGTACAAACTTTTCGGGGATTAGGTGCTACCTCACTGCTAATTCTAGTGGGTGTTGCCATTGATACAGCAAAACAGGTTCAAACCTACGTTATCTCACAGCGTTATGAGGGGATGGTGAAGCAGTAGTAAACCTTCTCGATTTTAGATTTTGATGATACTGTGTTGCCGAGGTTGCTTGGTTGTAGCGAGTGTCCGGGATTTCGGATTTTGGATTGAAAATTTACAGCCTATCTTAACGTATATCCGAGAAAAGGATAGTTTAAAATTCATGAATCTCAAAATCTTGATTTAAAATCTAAAGTTTCTGCATTACGAACCTCTTCTTTATAGAAGAAGAGGGCAATTTAAAATCTTCCCAAAATCGTCAACCTAAAATCTTCCCAAAATCGAATGACGCGAATAATTTTTTTAGGACCTCCTGGAGCTGGCAAGGGGACTCAGGCTCAAACTTTAGCACAACATTGGAAAGTTCCTCATATTTCAACTGGTGACATCCTCCGTTCAGCAATAAAAGAGCAAACACCTTTAGGGGTAAAGGCTAAAAGCTTTGTAGACAGCGGTCAGTTAGTTCCTAGCGAACTAGTTCAGGATATGGTTGAGGAGCGTTTGCAGAAAGCGGATACTAGCTCTGGATGGATTCTTGATGGTTTTCCTCGAACCGTTGAACAAGCTGCTTTTTTAGATAACTTGTTGAAAAAAATGAAGTTAGGGGCTGCACTAGTAATCAATCTAGACGTACCAGATGATGTGGTAGTTGGTCGTTTGCTTGAACGTGGACGAAAAGATGATACGGAAGAAGTTATTCGTCGTCGTTTAGAAGTTTACCGTTCTGAGACTACACCTTTAATTGATTATTATGGGGAGCGCAAACAGCTAGTAGTGATAAATGGAAATCAATCTGCTGATGAAGTAACTTCTAACCTTAAGGACTTAATTGTAAATTGCTAGAAGTACCAGGAAGGTCAGTGGTTGGTAGTTGTTAGCTGGTTGAATAGCTGATTTGCACTTAACTACTAACTGCTAACGACTTTCTTTGAATCAGCAAGAAAATTTTGAATAAGATATATTAATAAATTGTTGATATATTCGTTAAAAACTCGGCAGTCTCGGCAACTGCAATTAAAAAATATTGTTGAGTTAAAGGAAAAACAAATTGTCCAAACAAGATTTAATTGAAATGGAAGGCACGGTGACAGAATCGTTACCTAACGCTATGTTCCGCGTTGACTTAGATAATGGCTTTAATGTTCTCGCTCACATTTCTGGTAAGATTCGCCGGAACTACATCAAGATTTTACCTGGCGACCGAGTGAAAGTCGAGTTAACACCTTATGACTTAACTAAAGGTCGAATCACCTATCGATTGCGCAAAAAGTAAGTCTATGTCGAATATTATACTACAATCTAATAGTTTTTGTTTTACCCAGTTTAACTGAAAAAGCTTCCGCTTTGTGTTATAGTCTACTATTTGGAGTTTGATTTTAAGGCAATGAAAGTTAGAGCCTCCGTAAAAAAAATGTGTGAGAAATGTAACGTGATTAAGCGTCGTGGTCGCGTTATGGTTATTTGTGAAAATCCGAAGCACAAACAAAGACAAGGATAGTTGATTATTTTTTAATCTTTATCATTATTTTTGTGTTTGTTTGAGATTTTGCTAGACATAATTATGATTCATACGAAGCAAAAAATTTCAATAATCGTAAATTTGGAACTCTTATTGCTGAAGATTTAGCAGGACAAATCTTTAGCAGAAAATTGTAAATCCTTAAATTGCATAGCAGAAATTAAGGCTATTACCCTGAAGCTTGTTCGGATATGCTTCAACAGATATGAAAATTTCCTTCAAGTAAAG
Source organism: Cyanobacteria bacterium J06621_15 (assembly GCA_038525335.1). GTDB lineage: Bacteria > Cyanobacteriota > Cyanobacteriia > Cyanobacteriales > Nostocaceae > Rivularia. The sequence goes on from JBCBHT010000005.1 coordinate 76,035, forward strand.
GGTGGATGTAAATGAATATTGAATCGAAAGGAGAATTCTATCATGGCACGTATTGCCGGAATAGACTTACCACGCGATAAACGTGTTGAAATAGGTCTAACTTACATTTTTGGAATCGGCTTAACCAGCGCGAAAAAGATATTAGCTAGTACCGGTGTTAATCCTGATACTAGAGTTAAGGAACTAAGCGATAGCGATGTTGCAGCTTTAAGAGCCGAGGTAGAGAAAAACTATCAGGTAGAAGGTGACTTGAGACGCTGGGAAGCAATGAACATCAAGCGTTTGGTTGATATTGGAACATATAGAGGTCGTCGTCACCGCATGGGTTTACCAGTAAGAGGACAAAGAACTCGTACCAATGCTAGAACCCGTCGAGGAAGAAGACAAACAGTAGCCGGTAAGAAAAAGGCACCTGGTAAGTAAAATAATTAGCGATTTGTTAGTTATTTCTACTTAAAGTATTGGTTAAACAATAATTAGCGATTTATTCAACTATAACGATATGGCGCGACAATCACCGAAAAAAGGCGGAAGCAGAAAGCAGAAGCGTAATGTACCTAATGGAATAGGCTATATTCAGTCTACTTTCAATAATAGTATCGTCACAATTACTGACCCTAACGGAGACGTAGTTTCCTGGGCTTCTGCTGGTTCAAGTGGTTTTAAAGGAGCAAAGAAGGGAACTCCTTTTGCTGCTCAAACTGCAGCAGAAAGTGCGGCTAAACGAGCTATGGATCAAGGTATGCGTCAGATAGAAGTCATGGTAAGTGGACCTGGAGCAGGTAGAGAAACTGCCATTCGGGCAATCCAAGGAGCAGGGCTAGAAATAACCTTGATTCGAGATATTACCCCAATTCCTCATAACGGCTGCCGTCCACCTAAAAGACGTAGGGTTTAGACGTAGCTGTTTATCAAATATGGCTTTCGGCAATGAGTAACACGTATAAGTTTGATGAATTTTGTCAGCTGATTTAGTAATTTTAGATTCAATAGTGCGACTCAGTGATATATATCTCAGATATCGGTTTGATTTCATAAACTTGTAGTTCTAGTAAAAACTAGTTTCAAGCAAGCTAAACCGTTAGAAGTCTAATCTAAAATATAGAATCTAAAATTGTCTAGCTCAGTTTCTTATCGCTCAAGAAGACAATAATTTAGGATTACATTTGCCGAATAATAAAGCTAGTTCCCCTCACTCAAGACAGTGGCTGTCCATAGAGATGGAATAGCTTTGATAAAAAGCTGTAATCATTTCTGTACATCTACAAAAAATAAACAATCTCTTGCATTCGTAGGCATTATCGAGAAATCGATAGTATCAGAAAGCAAAAGGGAATTTAATCTCGTAAAAAGGTAGGCAATAATTTAAAATTGCCTGTCATGATAGGACCTGATTCAGAAGGGAGGCTACTCCGTGGCGCAGTTTCAAATTGAATGTGTAGAATCCAATACAGAAGAGAGTCGGAGCCACTATTCTAAATTTGTTTTAGAACCTTTAGAGAGGGGTCAAGGAATTACAGTTGGCAACGCTCTGAGAAGGGTTTTACTGGCTAATTTAGAGGGGACATCTGTTACAGCAGTACGAATTGCGGGCGTAACTCACGAATTTGCTACCGTGAAAGGCGTGCGTGAAGATGTATTAGAGATTCTCATGAGAATGAAAGAGCTTATTCTTAAAAGTCATTCTCCTCAACCTCAGATTGGTAGATTGTTAGTGAACGGACCTGCAACAGTTACTGCAGCCCACTTTGACTTACCAAGTGAGGTAGAAGTTATAGACCAGACCCAGTATATAGCTACCTTAGCAGAAGGTGGAAGACTGGAAATGGAATTTCGGATTGAGAAAGGGAAAGGCTATCGTACTGTAGAAAGAGGTCGCGAAGAAGCTACATCTTTAGACTTTCTGCAAATAGATTCGATATTTATGCCGGTGCGGAAAGTAAATTACAGCGTTGAAGAAACCCGTGGAGAAAACGGATATCCAAAAGATAGACTGCTTCTAGAAGTTTGGACAAACGGTAGTGTTGCTCCTCAAGAAGCGCTTTCTTCTGCTGCTGGTATTTTAGTAGAATTATTCAATCCGCTGAAAAATATTGAAATTAATCCAGAGGATACGGTTTCAGAAATTGACCAAGATCCAACGGCTCAAATACCTATTGAAGAATTGCAGCTTTCTGTTCGAGCTTATAACTGTTTGAAGCGGGCACAAGTTAACTCGGTTGCAGACCTATTGGATTATACCCAAGAAGACCTATTAGAAATTAAGAACTTTGGTCAAAAGTCAGCAGAAGAAGTAGTGGAAGCTTTACAGCGACGCTTGGGCATTACTTTGCCGACAGAACGAGCTTCAAAACATGTCTAAATAAAACATAAATAACTTAGTAGAGCAATCATGCGTCATCGTTCAAAACTCAAAAAACTTAGTAAACCAGCCGACCAGCGTCGTGCTTTGCTTAGAGCGCTTTCTACCGAGCTAATTCGTCATGGACGCATTACTACTACTATGACCAGAGCAAAAGTAGTGCGCTCGGAAGTAGAAAAAATGATTACCCTAGCAAAAGATGGTTCTTTAAGCGCACGTCGTCAAGCTATTGGTTATCTTTATGACAAAGACTTAGTTCATGCTTTATTTGAACAAGTTCCTACCAGATATGGCGAGCGTAAAGGTGGTTATACCCGTATTTTACATACAGTTCCTCGTCGCGGTGATAACGCTCAGATGGCAATTATTGAATTAGTGTAATTGGGATAAGGATGTAGTATTTTTGCAACGTCCTTAATTTGATTGTATGTCAGAAAGCCGACCGCCCGAAATTTCTCAAAGGGTTGCCTTGGTAATTCAATATCAAGGCACTTATTTTCACGGTTGGCAGTGGCAGCCCAAATACCGTAGCGTCCAGGAAGAAATTGAAAAAGCAATTTCTACTGTAGTAGGTGATAAAGTCACCTTACATGGTGCGGGGAGAACTGATAGTGGGGTTCATGCAGCCGCTCAAGTCGCTCATTTCAATGTCATAAGTAAAATTCCACCATCAAAATGGTCATCTATTTTAAATGGTTATTTACCCGAAGGCATATTGATTAGAAGCTCCGCTGGTGTAAGTAATAATTGGCATGCTCGTTTTGATGCAACGTATCGACGCTATCGTTACACGCTATACAACGACAAACTACCAAATTTATTTGTCAAACCCTTTAGCTGGCATTATTATCACGCTCATTTAGACGAATCATTAATATCAGCAGCACTTCAGCCCTTATTGGGAAAGCATCATTTAGCAGCTTTTCACCGTGCTAACTCCGGACGGAAGCATTCATGGGTCACAGTACAAGATGTAAAATGTTATCGTCGCGGGGCATTAGTACATATTGAAATTCAAGCAGATGGATTTCTTTATGGTATGGTTCGTTTGCTAGTAGGAATGCTGGTTCAAGTTGCTACCGGAAAGCGGACAACAGAAGATTTTACTCAAATCTGGCAGCAAGAGCGCCGCGAGGAAGTAAAATATGCTGCACCTCCCCAAGGACTGTGTTTATTGCGGGTAGGATATGATGAGTTTCCGTTTCCTCCCGAAATTTGGTACGATACTCAACCCTTATTTGATTTTCCAGATAGTTTTACAGATAATTCTCCAGATACTTCTGCAAATAAAAATTCAGATAATATCCTAGGTGAAATTACTGCATAAAAATGTAAATTTATTCATAGTCAAACTTAGTCCAATGATGACAAAAACTTACCTTCCCAACCCAGCAACAGTACAGCGAGACTGGTATGTAGTAGACGCAGCAGACCAACGTCTCGGTCGTCTAGCTACCGAAATCGCAATGGTTTTACGTGGCAAAAATAAACCACAATATACCCCACACATGGATGCTGGGGATTTTGTAGTTGTTGTTAATGCTGAAAAAGTTGTAGTCACCGGAAAAAAGAGTTCTCAGAAGCTCTATCGCCGTCACTCCGGTCGTCCTGGTGGGATGAAGACAGAAACTTTTGAACACCTACAAGGACGTTTACCAGAGCGTATCATCGAAAAAGCTGTTAAAGGAATGTTGCCTAAAAACAATTTAGGGCGACAGTTATTCAAAAAACTAAAAGTTTACGCTGGTTCCGAACATCCTCATGCGGCACAACAGCCCAAAGAATTAAAAATTAATACAACTACAGGAGAATAAAATAGATGCAAGCCACAGAAAATGAAAGCGGACGCGCTGTATACTGGGGAACTGGTCGTCGTAAGTCCTCAGTAGCTAGAGTACGTTTAGTTCCCGGTAACGGAAAATTGACCGTCAACGGTAAAGAAGGCGACTTGTATTTTCAATTTAACCCTAACTATATCGGAGGAATCAAAGCTCCTCTAGAAACATTGGGATTAGAAACCGAATACGATATTTTAGTCAGAGCTAACGGTGGTGGTTTAACCGGACAAGCAGACGCAGTGCGTTTAGGGGTAGCCCGCGCTTTGTGTCAGCTAGACCCAGATAATCGTCCTCCATTAAAAACTGAAGGCTATCTTTCCCGTGACCCCAGGTCTAAAGAGCGTAAGAAATACGGTTTACATAAAGCTCGTAAAGCTCCTCAGTATTCTAAGCGTTAATATAGCGCTACATAAAGGTCAACCAATTTTGGATTTTGGATTTACGATTTTGGATTGTCCCCATAAACAAATTTAGAGAGCAGTGCGGTCTTGGGGTCTCCCCAACTAGAGCAACTGCGGAGGGCTTGAGGATGTGCGTAAGTCCTAAGTAGATAAAAGCAATAATAAATTAATAGTATTTCTAATTACGAATTACGAATTATTTATTGTTGCGTCATAATTGATATACATTCACCACTAAGAAGAAAATGGCAAAACCAGAAATTCATCCAGAGTGGTATCCAGAAGCCAAAGTTTATTGTAACGGTCAGGTTGTAATGACCGTCGGCTCTACCAAACCCGAATTACACGTAGATGTTTGGTCTGGAAATCACCCCTTTTACACAGGTACTCAGAAGATTATTGATACCGAAGGTCGCGTAGAACGCTTCCTACGTAAGTACGGTATGAGCAGCACTCAACCAAAAGAAACCAAAGGCGACGAAACAAAAAAATAGCCACCAGGCAATACTTCAATCAAACGACTCAGCTTACTGAGTCGGTTTTTTAGTATCAGCTTGTATAACTATTTTCTTTAAGGAGCGTTGCAACATCATGGCAGAACAATATTTACTGGAAAAATTACAATCCGTTGAACAAACCTTTAACGAATTGACCCGTCGCTTAGGCGACCCCGATACTGCCAAAAACCCAGAAGAGTTCCAGGAAGTAGCGAAAGCCCGTTCTGGATTGGAAGAGGTAGTAAATACCTACGAAACTTGGAAAAATACCCAAGAAGAATTAATCGGAGCGCGTGAAGTCGCAAAAGAATCCCAAAGCGACCCAGAGTTGCACGAAATGGCAACTTTGGAAGTAAAAGAACTCGAACAGAAAACCGAAGAACTCGAAAGTCTTCTAAAAATACTACTTTTACCCCGCGACCCCAACGACGAAAAAAATATCATGTTGGAAATTCGTGCCGGTACGGGTGGTGACGAAGCAAGTATCTGGGCTGGCGATTTAGTACGTATGTACGAGCGCTATGCCGGTACTCAAGGTTGGAAAGTAAAATTGCTTAGTGAGTCTTTAGCTGAAATGGGTGGCTTCAAAGAAGCAGTGCTGGAAATTAAAGGCAATAGTGTCTACAGTAAACTCAAATTTGAAGCTGGAGTCCATCGAGTGCAGCGCGTGCCCTTAACCGAGTCTGGGGGAAGGGTTCACACTTCTACAGCTACCGTCGCGGTAATGCCAGAAGTGGACGATGTGGAAATTCACATTGACCCCAAAGATTACGAAATGTCTACCGCTCGTTCC
>JBCBHT010000006.1:0-81034 GCA_038525335.1 Cyanobacteria bacterium J06621_15
AGTTCATCCACATCAATTCTTTCAAATACTCAACTAAGTAATGATAACGAGGTGCTAGGGGGAAACATATCACATAACAATTCCCCTAGCACTCGGTTAGAAGGTGAAAGCCAAACACCGGATAAAACACCGGATAATAGTTCATCCACATCAATTCTTTCAAATACTCAACTAAGTAATGATAACGAGGTGCTAGGGGGAAACATATCACATAATAATTCCCCTAGCACTCGGTTAGAAGGTGAAAGCCAAACTCTAGATAATAATTCATCAAAATTAATTCATGCAAATACTCAACTAAGTAATGATAACGAGGTGCTAGGGGAAAACATATCACCTAACAATTCCCCTAGCACTCAGTTAGAAGGTGAAAGCCAAACCCTCGACAATAGTTCATCAACATCAATTCTTTCAAATACTCAACTAAGTAATGACCACCAGGTGCTAGGGAAAAATATATCACTTAACAATTCCCCTAGCACCCGGTTAGAAGGTGAAAGCCAAACCCCGGATAATAGTTCATCAAAATTAAGTCATGCAAATACTCAACTAAGTAATGATGACCAGATGCTAGGGGGAAATATATCACTTAACAATTCCCCTAGCACCCGAATAGAAGATAAGAGCCAAACCCTGGTCAATAGTTCATCAACATTAACTCTTTCAAATATTCAGATAAGTAATGATGACCAGATGCTATGGGTAAATATATTACCTAACAATTACCCTAGCACTCGGTTAGAAGGTGAAAGCCAAACTCTAGATAATAATTCATCAAAATTAATTCATGCAAATACTCAAATAAGTAATGACGACCAGGTGCTAGGGGGAAATATATCACCTACTAATTCCCCTAGCACCCGGTTAGAAGATAACAGCCAAACCCCTAAGAATAAATCATCGACATCAACTCTTTCAAATACTCAACTAAGTAATGATGACAAGGTGCTAGAGGAAAACATATCACATAACAATTCCCCTAGCACTTGGATAAAAGGTGAAAGCCAAACCCTGGATAATAGTTCATCAACATTAACTCTTTCAAATACTCAACTAAGTAATGATGACAAGGTGCTAGGGGGAAATATATCACCTACTAATTCCCCTAGCACCTACCGTAAACGTGGTGAGGGCAGCGGCAATATTTCCTGGGGTTATGCAAATGCTAATAGCACCAAGAAGAAGCCAGTCAAACAGCTTTACTTCGAGTGGGAATATAGGGGGAAAAGAGGAAAGACTTATGTGCGATCGCACTTGCGCGAAAGGATAATTGCATTAAATAAAACAAAGGTTCCGGTTGTCGAAATCTTAAAACTGCTAACTTACAATTCTAAGGTGATAGATACTTTAAGTTTTAAGTAAGGTTGAGAGTTGTAAAGATAACAGGTAACTCATTTAAATTTCTTAATACTTTAGGTTCTTCAGTACTTAGTATGCTAAAACATTAATTAAATAAGTTCAATAAAGGACAAATAGCGGAAATTGACTTGTTGGTGCAGCGAATTGAACTACCGCTACGTTTTCTTCGATTGCATAGAGACAGGCTAATAAATTAACTTGTTATAACCTATTAGATAATTAAATATATCTTCAACTGTACGTTCTCAATCTTGCAAAACATTGTATTTTGATTGATATCTATCTCAAATTATTCCCTTTCCTCTACGCTCTCTGCACGCTACGTGCTACAACGGGGGGAAACCCCCTGCTCTGCACACTAACTCACCGCAACGCAGTGGCTCGTCTCTGCGGTTTTTTATAGGTAATCTTTTACCGGGAAAGGAGTAGGATTTACACAATTAGTTTGTGTCTATTGTGTAAGTCCTGAAAAATTTACTGGTTTGTAGAAGAATCTTTATCCATACACTCTTCAAAACCACCAGCCATAACAATAAAATCATCAAAGTCGTCGTCTGACTTGTTTATTCTGGGAATTTGAGAGTTGCTGTCATCCCAACGAATAATAACACCACCATTACCTAAAGAAGTTAAATCACCTACAAACTTTGCTTGTCTGTTACCAGCAGGGTTTTTCGTATCGTTAGAGTACAAAATACCTGCATTTCTTCCTCGAAATTGTGACTTCAAATAAAAGCTGTATCTATTCCCTTTTTTAAAGGTAAATTCTGCAGTTCCGGGTAACGCTACTGCATTTCCTAAAGTTCCTAAAAAATCTTCAATATTATCTGTTTGACCATCTGATGGTTTGTTTAAAGTCTGCTCATATTCAGACATACTTAAATCAGAAGGTTTTACTTCCCCAATTAAGTCCGTTTCTTCTCCAGTAGTTTCATTTCTAACACCAAAGACAGATTGGTAAGCACCATGAGAGCGGATAAATTTAAACTGAACGATTGCATCTGTTTTGAAGACAATACCGTTATTGTTAAAAAATTCTTTATCTTCTATTTTTTGATTTATTACCGGAGTTGGTGTTTGGGTGTCAAATTCTATTGTTTGAGCTTGCGCTGCTGATGAGAAAGTGCTGAGAACTCCTCCAGCAAGGACTCCGAGAAAAATATTTAAACTGTTACGATTATGCTTAGATTTTTGTTGCATGATGACTCCTCACAACATTGAATTTATTTGATTTACGCAGCGAAAATCTACCACAGACGGTTATTTATCACAGTTTCTGCTTTTCTTTCTAATTCTGTTAAATCTCGAAGATACTTCACATCAAGTTCTTCTTGGTTGCATGATTTAGGAACAGGACAAGATCGATTGGGAGCGAATTTTAGAGTAAACCTACGAGGTTCTGAAATTAAATTCCGAGGTTTACCAATTCCAAACCGACGTAGATTACAGCTACCACATATAGGGGGCTGGGGAATTTCAGATCCAGTAATTTCATTCCACAAAGGTGATTCGCTAAATACATTGAATCCGCTGATATCGGACAAACTACCACCGCTAATATCGGAACCTGTACCCCCAGGAGGAACTTGAGCAAAGGCTATATCTACAAGTAGTCCTGGAAAAATAAATGTACTTGCAAGTATTCCAAAAAGCGTACTTTTACGCATAATATTTACTCCTTCATAAGTAAGTGCCTTTACGTTTAATCTAGAACCTGAATCCGAAGCCAGCACCTAAGATGAATCTGGCTTTATCACTGCCTCCCGGACCAGGACCTGTGATGTCTCGCACTGCGGGAGTAATAACTAGAGGGATATTTTTGAAAGGTGCGATAGAAGCTCCTAATGCTAAGTCTTGTCCAGTCCACTCAGCTATTAAGCTAGCTCTAGGATGTATGCGAACAGCTACATTACCGAAAACATTGAAGTTATCTTTGTCATTTAAGATTGAATCTTCTGTTCGGAATTGTCCGTTACCAACTCCTGCACTTACAGCAACTCGACTGAAAGGTTTATTAATATCATCCTTGGTGCGGAAAATTTTGGTTCCTACTGCATATAAAGAATTCTCAAAATCGTTGCCACTGTTGCTACCGCCAATATTTGAAATACCATTCATTCCAACCGCAGCAGCCCAGCCTCCTTTAAACTGACGATGCGCTTTGACGTTAAAACCACCACTACCAAAGTCGCGATTACCACCAAAGCTAGCAGCAGTATAGGAAAGTACTACACCCAGTGATTTTTTCGCATCTCCCAAACCAACACCAAAACCAATTGCACCATCATCTGCATCGGCGAATCTGACTCGCGATTGATAACTTGTTGTCACAAAAGCTGTATTGCTATCGCTACCGTAACCCACAGGTATATAAACGCTCATACCTGGTGAAGAGTAAAACGACTTCTTTAAATTACGTAGTCTTTGTGTTCTTTCTTTTATTTCTTTTTCAACAGGCTTCTGTTGATTTTGAGCTACAACGTTTTGGTTCTGTGGTTTTTCTGACGCATTATTAGCATTTTGTTTAATTCCAGCCAAACTAACTGCGATTGGTACCGTAACTTTTGGTGGTTTTTTTTCAGGTTGTTCTTGCGCTGTTCTACTAAATTCTACTGTTTTTAAGGACTTTGATTGAGCAATCTTCCTTTTTTCAAGTTTTTGCTTGATTGTTCCAGATAGAACCAAGTCTTTAGATGATGTACTCCGTTGCGATAGTACTTCAGTATTTTGCAATGGTTCTGTATTAACAGTAGGGGAAGCTAATTGTTGAGGAACTTGTCTCGATTCTTCTACATAAGATGGTTCGTCGAGCGAACTATAACTAACTTGTTGCTTATGAGCTAACACTGCTAGATTATTTTGCGGTTCCCAGATTTGTTCTGGTTTTAGATTATTATTTTTGTAGGAAGCAGCAGAACTATCTACAGAATCATTTGCTACCTGGGGTTCTTCTTTTGCTAAGAGAAATTCATCTTGGTTGAATGAAGTTTTTTGCGTTACCTTAGTACTATTTTCTAACCCAGCCAAGCTAACTGTATTTGAAACTAGGACTTTAGGAGCTTTAGTTACTTGTTTGGGAACAGACGCTTTTGAGAAATCTGTCTTTGAAGAATATTCAGGTACAGAAATTGCTTTTAACTCTTGCTCAAATCTAGCTTCTTCAGCTAAAGCTAGTTCTTCTTCAGATTTAATTTCTTGCTTAATTATCTGACTATTTTTTGTTGTTTGTTTTTCAACCTCAAGGATAGTTGCTGTTTGTGGTTCATAAGATGATAATTTTTTATTATTTTCGGTTTCTACATCTTCATTCTCTGAAACAACCGCAGAATGAACTAGAACAGTTGTGGTTAATAAAAATGATACTACCAGGACTTTAGTTAATAATCCTAGAACTAACTTATTCATATAGCTTGATATTTGGAAGTAGGAATTTTTACTTCGACTTGACTAACTTATATTCAATGTTTTTGATATAAAAGTACAGGTAACTTGTATACAAATAATTGAAATAAATATTTTATATCAAGTCTAACTGATTAATAATTATCGAAAACAGATACACAGAGAAAGAAGGCAGCTATGAAAATTAAACAACACTATTAAATATAAGGTAAATTGCTATAGCAATCCTAAACTTCTACCTTTAATTGCAACTACTAGCAAGGTGCTTTTTATTAAATGCTTATAAATCTTCAATAAAAAAGTCTGTTATGGATAACTGTTTATTGCTGCCGTTAATGCAATATAAACGATAAAATCAAATTATTAACAATCAGAAATCATTAGATTAACAACAAATTAAACTTAACAGAATTTTAATCACAATCATTATTAATTAACCTAAAAATAATGGTTCTTCAGTACCTGTCATACAAAACTATTAGTTAAAACTAAAATTATGCTTTTAAATTCAAGCTTAAATTACCAAAGAGCCTAAAAAGCTAGTTTTTATTAATAATCAAAGCATATAATTCTTACATAGCCTGAGTTTTGAGCTTTTAACAAACGTTTTTAGCATAATACGTACTAAAGAGCCAAAATAATTACTTTGGAATAGTATTTGTGTTGGGTAAAGAATAGGGAATAATAAATATAAATCTTTGTAGAGACTTAGCAATGCTATGTCTCTAGCAACGAAAAATCATTATTTACCTAACCGATTTATCAACATTGTGCGTTGACTCAAAGCCCACAACACAATTTTTAAAAACAATATTATTTGGTAGCTTCTTTACGTAAGCGTTTGCGGATAATTGAACCGAATGCCAAGCCACTTAAAGAACCCAAAATAGTTAGAGGTTCGGGAACGACTTGAGATGGCCCATCAGCATTAGTGATTGCAAAATTAGATACATTATTAAAATCACCAGCATCAGCAACACCGATAGCGATATCGTTGCTTCCAGATGCTAAAGCAATTGAAACGCTATTATTTCCTGCGTTATCTGCATCTGCATTAGGTATAGCAGTCACAACCCCATTTACCGCATAGAAAGCAAAGTCGTTGTTGGTATTAGGTGCGGCAGGTTCTGTAGTAGTAAAGTTCCAGTCGAAGGAAAGGACATCACCAGCAGATGCAGTGAAGTTACTATTTCTAATACCAGAACCTTCGTAAGCATATGCATTATTATCGGGAAATGTATACCCGTTAATAAAATCTAAATCACCGATATTTAAGCCTAGTTGTTGCTCAAGCCCACCAACTATTCCAGCTTCAACGACTGGAGCAGGGTCTACACCTGTGGACAGATTTGCTTGACCTGCTGTACCAGTGCCAGTTACATCACCAATTGCTGTCCAACTGCTGAAGTCTACAGTAACAGCCTTTGATGGGGTAATATTTATCGCTATTCCAATAGCGCTGACCAGGCTAACGATACCAGCTTTAAGTACTGAATGTTGAAAAAATGTAGAAGTGAACATGATTTTCTTTTTTATTTTCAATGGATACTTGACAGAAAAACTAACTATTTTTGGGCGTTGCATATATGTGGAATAATTTGATTTTTTGGGATATAAAATCTTGGTTTTTGGGCGGGTTAGCATACCCACCCTACAAGATTTATTCCTTATTTATGCAACAGCAGCTTGCAACACTGTTAGAAACTGGAGGTTAACTTACTCTTGCCTAAAGCAACTGAATTAAGTTATGAAATTGCAAAATTGCTTGCATTATCCAAGGTTGTGCTGTTTAGTCCTGCCACTTTCATAAACGGCATCGCACGTCCTGCACCAGCTGAACCATCGCGGTCATAGAAAACGTAGGCATCACCTCCGAAATCGACAAAGCTTAGGTAGCCCCCTGAAGTTGCTGCGCCATAGGTGGTAATGCTTGGAGATTCATTAGCAAATATATCACTGAGGTCAATTATGTCACTGTTAAAACCACTAATAGTATCGAATGCATCCCGAACGTTGGTATAAACAACTGTGTCGTTACCACCGCTACTAATGTCAATAGTATCTTCTCCGACTCCACCAGTAATTATGTCACGAGCAGCAGTACCAATTAATGCATCTCTATCTGCTGTACCGTCAATGATATTAACTGCACCAAGGTCTAAACCAATCAACAATGGGTCGTGGTCGGAAACGCGGAATTCATCTCGTGCCCGGAGACTGGGGTCGTTGAACTCGGTGCTATAACTCAAAGCATCGGGTTCGTCGGCGTTGATGTGCCATTTAGCACCAGCAGTTACCTGTGGAGCCAAATCAGAATTAGCAAAAGCATGGTCTAAAGAACCCCACTGACCGTCAAATACAAAGGAATAATCCCCAGTGACCAAATTAGTATAGCCATTATTTTCAAAAGCTTTAACAGGGTCTTCTTCCTTGTAAGCGTTGATATCGCCAAGAACTAGGATATCGGGGTCAGCACTACTAGTACTTGAGTCAATATAACCAGTAGGATTACCTGCCAACCAGGTACGTACAGCATTGGCTCCGTCTGTACGCATTTGGTTCCAGTTACCTTGACCGTCACCTTGGTCGTCATTGGCTCCAGTTGCGACATCATTACCATCGCCTTTTGATTTGAAGTGAGTCACGGCAATGGTAAATTTCTCTCCAAAGTCAGCATTTGTATTATCAGTGACTTCAAAGGTTTGAGCAATTGGGGTGCGATTAGTGTTTAAACCATCAAAAATGCCAGGTGTATCTAATTCGACAGCAGTTCCTACTTCTGTCACCGCATTTTGGTCGTAGATAATACCTGTAGCAATTGCATCGGAACCAAGATTACCGGTTGGTGGGGTAACGTATGTGTAGCTTCTACCTGTAGCAATTACATCAGCGTCAGCATTCAATGCATCAACTAAATCTTGAGCAGAACTGCTAGTACCATCAGCATAATCATTTTCTAGCTCTTGTACGCCAATGACATCGGCATCTAGCTCGCTTAAAGCTGCAACTAGTTTATCGGTTTGGTAATCGAAATCAGCAGCACTATTTGCACCTCTAGCAGTCGGGAAAGTTGGACCATTAAAGTAATTGAGCAAGTTGAAGCTAGCAACTTTAATGTTACCGCCTACAGCAGGAGTCGCTGTAGGGCGGGGATTAGTTGGAGCGTAGTTGATTGTTTGTGTTGGCTGTACGCGATATTCGCCGAATGCGTAAGATAAAGCACCTGTTACCGATGAAACAGTATCGCCACCTCTTAAAGTGTTTGTAGGACTGAGGTTGTTTCCACCGCGAGCATTGGGAATCGGGAAGAGATTTTGTCCGTTACGACCGTCGTCAATTAAAATACTGCGCTTGGCAATATCTTCTAAATGTTGGGTGTATCCAGCAACGCTAGGAGCGTTATCTTGGGTGAACTGTTCGAGTCTTCCACCAGAAGAAAGTAAAACTTCACCAAAGCGGTCTAAGTTGAAATGCTCGGTAACTGTTAAATCACCAGTTGTAGCTTGAGCATTAATCAACATTCCCTCGTAACTTTCTAAATCATCGACGCTTGTGAGAGGGAAGTTTACATCGGTTGCGGTTACCTGACTCTGATTACCAGAACTTACGACATTCACAGTAACGTTGGTTAGTTCGGTAAGACCGTTAAACTCGGTAACGTCCCCAGTCACCTGTACCAAGTCACCTTCGTTAACATCAACCGCAGGAGTAGTACCGTCGAATATAAAGATACCTTCAGAAGTGAGGGGATTGGTATCGGCATCAGCATCTTCTTCCTGGACAAAGAAACCGCTAAGTCCGGTTCCGCTTCCACCTTGATTGTCGCTGACAACAATACCTTCAATAGTGACGTTGCTGCCCTGTAGAGTGCTAGCGCTACCGCTACCTTGAATGGTATGAATTTTAATTGGACCTGTATCGTTATCGGTAATATTTACGCTGACAGAAGCAGTAGTAATACCGTCGTAGTTAGCATCTGTGCTGCTAACGGTGTGAGTAATAACGTCGTTGTGAGTTAGTTCGACAACATTATCATCAATAGCAGTTACCGTTACTGTCTGCGCTTGATCCCAGTTAGCAGGAGTAAAGGTAAGGGTCGTAACATCAGTGGTAGTTTGACCGCCAGTTGCAATAGTTACAGTTACATCTGCTGTAGGTTGAGTGTTGAGTACTACAGTGTAGTCATCCGTAGCACCACCTTCTGCTACGTCAGTACTACCGCCAGAACGGTTAATTACGACACCAGGAGTTTCAACCAGGTCTAAACCAATCAGAACTGGATCGTGGTCGGAGGAGCGATAAGCATTAGCTGTGTAGTAACCAGCAGGGTTGAAGTCTTGGTCGTAGTTGATAACCTCTGGCTCATCGGTGTTAATGTGCCATTCGGTTGCTCCAGTTACCTGGGCTGTTAAAGTAGAGTTAGCCAGAGCGTGGTCAAGATAACCAGCTTCACCATCAAAAATATAGGAATAAGCAGTAGGATTACCTGATGAATCTGTAGGGCTGAATTGCTCAACTAAGTTAGTATATCCCTGAGCTTCCAAAGCTTGAATTGGGTCTTCCTCAGCATAAGCATTAAGGTCACCCAGAATTAAGAAATCGAGTTCTCCACTGTTGGTGGGGTCAGTTGCCAACCAATTTGCAAGGTCGTTCGCAGCTTCAGTACGGCGTAGGTTCCAAGAACCTTGACCGTCTCCTTGGTCGTCGTTTCCATCACCTTGGAAGCTACTGGGTGGACGCTTAGATTTAAAGTGGTTTACTACTGCTGTAAATGTCTCACCATTGGAATTTTCTTGGAAGGTTTGCGCCAAAGGTACGCGACTACCACCGGATGTTAAGCTCTGGTTAAATGCTCCTGTATCCAAGGATGCTGTTTTACCGGCAACGGCAGTAACTACATTGGGTTTGTAAATGAAACCAACAGCAATTTGGTCTGTACCGAGTTGAGGTGTGCCGGGATCAACAAAAGCATAAGTACCAGCACCCGCAACTAGATTCAAGCGGTCAACCAATTCTTGAATCGCACTTTGGGCACCATAGCCATCGTTTTCAATCTCCATCAAACCCAAGATATCGGCATCTAATGCAGTGATGGCTTCAACAATCTTGTCGCTCTGACGCTCGAATTCTGCTAAAGTATCCGCACCGCGAGCAGTGGGGAAACCACCCCCTTGTCCGTCACCGTTAAAGTAGTTCAATACGTTGAAGCTACCAACTTTAAGCCTACCAGTAATTGGGTCGGGAGCTGCTGTACGAGTATTAACAGGAGTGAAGACAGGAGCTTGAGTCGGTTGCAAGCGATAGTCGTAGTTAGTATCTGGAAAAGGAGCAGAGTTAATCTGACCTTGGTCTAAGATACCAACTAAATTAGTAACTGTAGCCCCCGGTCTTATTTGATTCGCATCTGCATTTGAGTCAGAAGGAAGATAGGGTACGGGATTGGGGTTATCACCGAGTATATTTTGGTCGAAGCCGTCATCTAAAATTAAGATACGGCGAGCGTTTTCATCTGCTAAAGCTGTAGCTTGGGAGCTACCAGCATCAAATAAATTAGTGGGCTTGTATAATCTTCCCGCAGTACCGCTATCATCTGGAGAAGAAAGAGTTAGTTGACCGTAGCGACCTAAGAAGAAATTCTGGCTAACAGTCATTGGGTTGGCTGCATCGTTGATTTCAACCAACATTCCTTCGTAGCGCTCTAGTTCTCCATCAGTGGTTTCTGGAAGAGTTACTTGAGTTGGGAGAATAGTTGTAAAATTGGGCGTATCAACTGTAACTGTACCGTTACTACCGTCAACCTTAAGACTTGTTAAACCTTCGCCAGCGAGGTTATCATTGCGCTCCTGAACTAACCCTGTAACTGTAACTAAGTCACCAACGTTAACATCAACATCATTAGTAGGAGCATTCAAGCCGTCAAATACAAAGATACCTTCGGAAGTGGTGGGGTCTCCATCTTCATCAGCACCTTCTTCCTGGACAAAGAAACCGCGTAATTGTGGACTTGAGTCACCTGTTGCAGTAGCGGAAACACCTTGGAAATCACCAACAACAATACCTTGAATAGTAACGGTATTACCATCTTGAATGTTTATGGTACCGCTACCTTGAACATCGTGGATTTTGGTGATACCGGGAACGGTGACTCCACCGCCACCACCACTGCTAGGAGTTGCATTTGCTGCGCCTGGAGTATCACTCCCACCAGTAGTACTATCTTGACCAATATTCCACGAACCCGTTCCATCTGGACTGCGGAATATATGACCAGATGCACCTGGTCCTACAGTAGTTGTGCTGTAAATTTGCTCACCACTGCCAGATGTTTCAATGACCCCAACCGAATCAACAATTGATGTCCAAGGAGTAGTATCTAATACTCCATCATCGTTGGTGTCCAAGTCATCGCCATTAGCACCTGTAAACCCTTCTACTAATAGATGAGTGACGTTATCACTATTTTCAAAGTTTAAATTGGTGGTAAGGTCTGCTGTACCCAAGGTGAAGGTGCTTTCAGCCGTAGTGAAAAAACCACTAGTAGGAATTGATTGCCCTGTTAGATCGACTACTGCTTCAATTACACCGCTACCACCAGTTCCATCACCAATAACTAAATAAGTTAAACCATTTAAAGATTCACCACCTGTTCCAAATAGCTCAAAATACTCGTCATTGTCTGTACCTGACTGGACTATGCGAATTTCATTGATAGCAACAGTTGAAGTGCTTGGTGGTGTTACGGCTCCGTCGTTATCAGTGATATTAACGTTACCAGTAACTGTACTACCTAATGCAACTCCCGCAGAAGGACTACTAATTGTAAAGGTCGCAGTTTCAGAACCTTCATCTAAAGCATCGTCATCAACATTAACAGTAAATGTTGCAGTAGTTTGACCGTCGAGAATAGTTAAAGTAGTTGGAATTGTACCAGTAAAATCACTCGCATCAGCGGTACCACTCAAAGCTAAATTAACAGTTTGGTTGCCAGTTACAGCACTAGAGGCTGTAGCGGTGACGGTAATAGCGGTAGTATTGGTTTCCGTTCCAGTAGTGGGAGCGACACTTAGGTTTACTTGTGGAGTACTACCACCACTACTAGTACGTAAACTATTAATCCAAGTAGTGTTATTTCCACCATTAGGCTCTCCTGGAGTACGATTATCTCCTCCAGACGTTACGTCTGTATCAATATCCCAGTTACTAGAGGTTGAAGTTCCTGCGACATCTGAACCAATGTATGCCGAGTTATCCTTACTTCCAGGATAAACAGTAGAGGGAAAAGTAAAGACTGTGTTGTTTGAAGAATCTAGTAGTTGGGGTGAGTCGCTACTGTTACTATTACTAAAAGCTCCTGTTGTGTTACTCCAGCCACTATTGCGAGTAATTGCAAATGTTCCAGAGTTATTTAAAGATGAGACTACAAGCTTGTAGTCATTATTAACTGGATCGTAAGTTAGGTCTGGTGTGATAACTGAATCTACATCGCCACCGTTATAAACTACAATTGTAGTTCCAGCTTTTAGAGAAGCAAAGCCAGAGCCTGAGAACACGAGATCCAAAGAACCGTTCCCGTCAACCAGTTTATAGTTTTGAAGATTAAAGTTATCAGTAACGACTAGAATTTCAATCCATTCTTTCGCTCCACTATCACCTTGGGTAAACTCATTAATAATTACATCATTCGCCATCAATATTCTCCTTTAGGAAATTTTGAATTATAGACATTATTATTTAAAAATTCAGAAAAAAGCATCAAAAGAAACTGTTTGTAAACTTTTAATAATAACCTTCAGTTTATAATTGCACCAGTAGCGTTATAGTAGTTCACCAAGGAAACTTTGCAGGGTGTATCGTGAAAACAAAAAGTCTCTTATCCCCCTGCTCCCTGCGCTTCCCCTGCTCTCCCTGCTTGCCTCCAAGCAATGTTGGTTTGGACGAGTACTAGGTAAATAGATTATATGCACTTGACCTAAAATATTATTCTTATTTTCTACTCCGTAAAGAAGCTATAAATTAGATGTGACGTTGCATAAACAATTCATTAATTGAAAAGGTAATAATGCAATTAATGCATAAGACCTGATGAATTATGATACTTCTTTCACTATATTTCAAGTCAAAATTATTACTATTTTGTAAAGTCGATTTTTGAAGATCAAAAACTATTCTTTAGATATAATTAGTAGTTAATCTGTTTTTTAACTGAAAATAAGCAAGTATATTTAATTTAGTAAAATAATAAAACCTCACCCTTAGTCCCTCTTTTTAATAAGAAAGCAGGGTAAGGTTCTAATTTAAATAACAAAGTTATTGGAATTATCTAAAGTTCCGGAAACTATATTCTCAACAATAATAAATGGTGTCGCACGTCCCGGATTAGAGGAGCCATCGCTGTCAATAAAGATTATAGAATCTGCTCCTGAATCTACAAAGCTTAAGTATCCACCTGAAGTTGCACTGGAATAATCAAGACTACCAAGGCTGAGGCTATCAAATAATTGGCTGAGGTCTATTAAGTCTGAATTCGCAACAAAGTCAGTAATTCTATCCCCTGCATCGCGGAAACTAGTATAAACAAATTCATCATCTCCAGTGCCACCAGTCAAGGTATCTCCACCTTGCATACCAGTAATTCTATCGTTAAAAGTTGTGCCATTTAGACTGTCACGAGCATCCGTACCGTCTATCACAACTGGAAGCGTAGTTGGGGTTCCACTTACAGAAATATTGTCAAAGGCAAATCCATCGGTATTAGAAGAATTCGATGAATCAATTGCAAAATTATCGAATTGCTGGAATTTAATTTGTACATCCGAACCAAGAGTCAAGCTATTACTAGCAGCAAACGCACTTAAATCAAAGTTCTGTGTTTGATAAGTTTCTGTAGAATTGCTACCAGTCAAGCTAATTAAACGAAACCAGTTTGTACCATCAACACTCAGCGCTACACCGTCAGAGTTATCCGAACCTGGAAATGTAGCAGGCATAGGGTTGTCCTCATCACCGAATTCTCTCTGGTCAAAACTAAGTTGAATATTGCTCAAACCAGTTGTATCGACGTGCAGTATGACTTCATTAAGAGAATCTACTCCATTACGTGAACTATCTAAGGTTAGATGCTGGGCACCAATAGGATTATTGTCTGTTGTTACTTGAATTCTTCCTGCACCATTAGTATTAGTTTCATAGGCAATAGGTAAATCCCCATCTTCAAAATCATCGGTGAAATTTAGCGATGCTGGAACAACAGAACCGAAAATCGCATCATAAGCGTTGATTAAGCCAAAACCGGTAACATTGTCAAAGCCAGCTGCACCGATATCTATAGCTGTCGTTTCTAATGCATTATAAATATCTGCGGGAGTAAAAGTTGGATTTGCTTGGTTAACTAAAGCAGCGATAGCTGCTGCATGGGGTGCTGCAGCTGATGTACCAAAGAAGTTGGGAAAACTGTTACCGTCACCGCTAATGGTTTGTCCGAAGAATGTAGTATCAGTACCATCAATAGCAGCGAAATCCGGTGTCTGACGAATTTCAGGAGTCGCTTTGGGAGTACCGTCAGGTTCAAATAAGAATGTAGAAGGACCTTCAGAAGTAAATGCTTCTGGTGTAGTTTGATCGAAAAAGGGAATAGCAGCCACTGCACGACCATTTTCCGCTGCTGCGTGAGGATTTACTGTAGGAGCATCAAGAGGATATTCGGAAGTGATGTCGGTAGTACTGAAATTCACATACTTGATGCGTCCCGGTGTCAGTCCTTGAGTCAACCGGATTACAACATCATAGTCTTGGGTACTCCCGGTAGTATTGGTAAAGTCAAATAATTCAAAAGGAGTCCAATTCGAGATGTTGTTATCGTCTGAGGATGCTACAACTGTGCCAGAACTATCGAGGAGAAAGATATCGAGATTAGTATCGACATCACCAGCAGTGTAAAAGGGGTCATCCCACTGTAAAGCCGGTCTAAAGCGCTGACCATTATCAAGTGTAATTTGTTGGCGCGTATCAACACCTGAACCCAAATTAAAATCGTAGTACAAACTGCTAACGTTACTTCCAGGAAGAGTTGCTAAAGTTGAATCCGTTACAGCATTAAAGCTGGTCGATTCGTAGGCTCTTCTAGAACGGTTTCCAGCAGAAGCAAAGTAAGTTACACCATTATTCGTAACGACATCATCAACAGCTTGAGCAATTACTCCATCTTGAAAGAAAGGCTCGGTAAAGTAAACAATATCATCTACTAAAACTTCAGCATTACCTTGAGTTGGATCGGCTAAATCGCGAATTTGTTGAGCAAAATCAAGTTCACTAAAAAATACCGAAGCAAAAGCCAAGTCGGAACCTGGCGCTAAATCATGAATCAACTGTAGCATAGCTCTACCTTCATCAGAGCTTCCGTTGGGGCCTTCTTGTAAAACATTGATTCCTGATGGCAAATCCCCCGAAGCAATATCAGCCGCAGCAGAACCATTACCAGAAACGTCATAACTATCGCTCATTACACCGATAGTAACTCCCGTACCATCAAAACCTGTAGGTAAAGACTCGCGTACTCGCTCAGTTTCCTGAACAAAATCAGCTTGACTAGTAGCAGAACCAGCACTAGTTACGGGAGTATATACTGGCATAACTCCCATAAGTCCTTGAGCTTGAAGGGATTGCAATTCAAGCAATGAAGCAATTGGCATCCACCCTTCAATAAAATATAGATTTGGAGCAGAACCGAGAACTTCAAAGCCTAATTCTTCCAATTCTGGTACTAAACCTTCTACATTACTGCTAGTAATTCTTACTATTACTTTTGCAGCATCCTGATCAATATTTAGATTTTTATTGATATTAAAAAAAGTTTCTGGATTTGGTGAAACTATATCTAAATCTTCACCTTTGTCTTCGTCCTCCTCGTTTGTAAATTCAATGAAATTTTGATACAAATCTAGAAGGGAACCAGATATTCGAGGATATTCTTCCGGTATAAATTTAGCCATATTTAACAATTACTATTTAGTTACTGCATAAAAATATTTGTCTGATATCAAACACTTCCATACATTTACAATTAATTTCATTTAACTCAATTTCTACAAATAAAATAAATCAATTATTTGCTTATTTAACCTGATTTAACATATTAGAAAAACTAAAATAGTTGTAATCAATGAAATTAATAGGTTTATAATAATTTTATTGCTATAAAAGTAAATCTAGATATTTACCTATTTATAGATTAATAGGCATTCTCAATTACTATTACAGTCTATTTAAATAAATTTTCGATAATGCTTGTCCGAATTATTGATATAAATATAACTTTTTTATAGACCTTACAATCCAAATTCTCTACATATATGTAATATTATTTTTTTGCAGAAAAATAGAAAAATTTTGGTTATTTAGTATTTGTTATGCTATTAAAATAGTCGTCTTGGGACAGTAGCCAGTCGGCAGTTAGGAAGAAATAAAGCCTTCACTATTAAAAATTAGACATATTAAACATATTGAAGATAGAATCCTTACACAGTAATAATTTTTGGAATTTTTACTAATAATTTGGCATACTAACAACTGAAGAGCCAAAATTTATTATTCTCTTTTCTTAATAGCTTGGGCTGGATTGCCAGAATAAATTGTCATCGGTTCTAAAGAGCGTCCCGTTACTCCACCTAGCCCTAGTACTGCTCCTTTCCCAACTGTTACTCCAGGACCAATTATTGACTTTGCAGCAATCCAGCTACCTTCTTGAATATGAATTGGTGCAGTCATCAATTTAAAATCGGGATGATTCCAATCATGATTACCTGTACAAAGATAAACACCCTGAGATATACAAACATGGTTTTCAATAGCCACTAAGTCAAGATTGTCTATCCAAGTATTTTCACCAATCCAAGCATGATCGCCTATTATTAATCGCCAAGGAAACTTGATTCTTACTCCCGTTTTTATACGAACACCAATACCAATTTTTGCACCAAAAAAGCGAAGTATTCCAACTTTAATTGCGGAAAACGGAATCCAATAACTTTCAATTAAAGGTGAACCTATGAAATACCATAAAAGTTGTTGAATATAGGGTGCGCCAGTGGTGTAATTGCCGAGGGTGTAGTTATTTAAACGCATAGATTTTTATAGATTTGAGATGAGGTAATTGCATCGTAAAATTACCGCGATATTGAGCTATTATCCCGATATACTTGACACTGTAAGTAACGCAACATCCTTTTTTATTTAATTTTGTATTTGTTCCCAGCTTATAGTACCGTTAATGATAACTTGATAAAGATAAATTATTATTGTGGTAAATTAATAGGACTTACGCAACCGGCACATTTTTTCGTAGGGTGCTGTGACGCTATGTAAGAATTTGAACGAAGTAATAAGCCTTGTAGCGTCACGCACCAATAGGATATTGTGACAATTGCGTAAGTCCTGATTAATAAGACTAAACTTCAGGATTAAGACTTGCTCCAGTGCGACCAGTAAAAATCCAGAGAATAGAGCGAATACCGTCGCGAATTATACGAATTAATAATTCTTTTGGTTGGTTGGAGGGAATACTAATAGGAGTAAAACTAATACCTTGACTGCCAAGAACAAGGGTAGCAATAACTTTTGCTCTGGGCATATGAAAATCAGAGGTAATTAGATAAAGATGATGAATATGACGTTGTTTAAAATCAGATACAAGAGTGGTAAAGTTAGTTACGGTGTCAACAGCACGGTAGTCAAGATGCAAGCGATTTTTTGATACACCTGCGTCATTGAAGATTGGATTAGCTAGTTTTGGAGATACACCGCTAGAAACCCAAATATCAAGGGAAGGATGGTTCCGAGCAAATTGAGCGGTGAATTTTTCCCGGATTTGTCCGCCACCGAGAGTTAGAATGGCTTGGGGTTGGGGTGCGATGCGAGAGGCGATCGCCAATCGTATGGGAATAATACTCACGAGGATGAGAATGATTCCTGCAATACCGAACAACCAATATTTTTTGAATTTGATATCCAACAGTTTGTTTAGCGCAATTCAAACATAATTTTATATTCAAACTAAAGTTTTAGTCAAAGTTTAGAAAGTTTCAATAATTTTCAATCATAATGCGGATTTGGGTAATACTATTACAGGATTATTCAAAGTATCTTGTTCTTGCAAATGATTATATTCAATTAATCGAATCGAGAGTAAAACTTCTGCTAAAACTCGTTGAAAAGCATAATACCAGCCATGCCAACCATCTAGAATTCCGCCTTTAAGAATCAGACAGTAAAATAGGATAATAAAAGGAGCTATAATTTTTTGTTTGCGAATTTTATCTCCCAAACTTAATTCGTTTTCAGGAGTCTGGGTTAATTTTTTAACTTCAATTATCATATAACGGTCTTGCGCCCACAACCAACGGCTTAAAGGTTTGCGATCATCATGGTGGATGTAGGAAGAAAGTGTTGATGATTTGCTATTAACTTGCAAAAGCTGGGTGTGACCATCATCTTTATAGACTGCTTTTTCTTTGCGAAAAAGAACTTGGCGAGGAGGAAGTATAGTACCTCTAAGTGGTTTGCCAAAAACACAATATTTGAATTTAGCAAAATAGCCATTTATCTCTTTATCTGTTTGTAAAGCTTTAATTTCAGTGATTAAGTCATCGGTGACGACATAATCTGCATCTAAAGAAAGTATCCATTCTGAGGTGACCTGCTCTAAGCCGTAATTCCATTGTGTTGCATGGGTATCAAATTTTCGTTGAAATACTTCTACCGTTGGATAGGATTTGATGATTTCTAGAGTTTTATCTGTACTGTAGCTATCAATTACAACAATTTCTTTTGCCCAGGTAAGATGTTGGAGGGTACGGTTAATATTAGAAGCTTCGTTATAGGTGAGGATAAGTGGGGTGATTTTTTCTAGCATTATAGAGAAATTAATTAGATTTATTCAGACTGAATTGGCGTGCTAGAACACAACATTGCTTTCCACAAATAAAGGTATCTTCCAGAAAATTTAAAATTTATATCTGTATAGTTTTCTGATTTTAGTAAAGCGGTTAAAGTTTTAACAGAAAAGAATTTTATATGTCCTCCATCCCAAAGAGCGGTAAAGTGTTTATCCATTTTTCCGGTAACTGCGAGCATTAAATTTTTAAAATAGCCATGATAAGGTGTAGTAATAATTAAACGTCCATTTGGCTTGAGAAGTTTTTTGGCTGCTCTTACTAATTCTTTGGGATAAAATAAGTGTTCAATGACTTCTAAAGAAATTACAATATCAAATTTATCTTTTAATTCTGTATAAGGCAGATTGTAGATACTGCCTTGAATAAATTGGCAATCAGGAAAATTCTTGCTAGCTAATTTAATTCCTGATTCAGATTCTTCTACACCAACTACTTCATAGCCTTGTTGTGCAATGAAATTAGTCAAACTTCCGTTACCACAACCAATGTCTAAAATACGCGGTTTTTGTTGATTTTGTGAAGGGGGGGTAGACGGTTTCATTTATCATTTGTATCAGAGGTTTTATCAAATAGGCATGATGATGTCCTAATTGATTTGTTTGATAGTAATATTCAGATTTTTGAGAAGTTGCAATCATAAATTGAATAGTTCCTTATTGTGATTAATATAAAGTTGGAATAGGTTTATTTTTGATGATAGTTGTATAAACTTGAATCAGTTTTTTAGCAATAGAATCCCATGTGTATTGTTCAAAAATTAGTTGACGAGCGCGGATTCCCATTTCTTTAGCTTGTTGGGGACTGCTTAAATAGTTCTCAATCTTAGATGCAATTGCAGGTATATCAAGTTGTGTAACGTAACCTAATTTGTATTCTTTAACAACAGAAGCTAAAGCAACACCTGGTGTTACAACAACGGGTAACCCTGCGGCTAATGCTTCTAAAACAGCGATACCAAAGTTTTCTGAGTGAGAAGTTAGAGCAAATAAATCTGAACCTTGTAATAATAAATTTTTGCTTTCTCCTTCAACAAACCCAACAACATGGGTACGATTTAGAATATTATGAGACTCAAGTAGAGACTTGATTTGATTTTCGTATTCTGGAGAACCACTACCTGCTAAAACAAAATGGAAGCGGTAGTGAGTAAGTTTACTTAAAGCTTGAATCAGATAATCTAATCCTTTTTTGGGATGCAGTCGCGATAAAAATAAAATAATCGGTTCATCTGTAGGTAAATTAAGATTTTGTCGTAAACGCTGGCGAGCATCAGGAATATTCTGGGGAATAGAAAGTCCGTGGGGGAGAACAAAATTCGGAGTGTTTAAACTTAGGCGTGAAACTTCTTGTTGTTCACCCAAAGAAGTCAGATGAAGCGCTTGCGAATGGTTGAGGTTACTTTTTTCTATTAAGTTGAGGTAAATCTCTTTTTTACGAGCGCTTTGCTGTAGTGACCATTCACATAATTGTCCTAAAGGACGAACAATGTAAGGAACATTTTTCAAACGGGCAATGAGCATTGCCGCTGTGGAAGCATAGGAAAAAATAGCGTGGATATGTAATAAGTCATAGTTTTGAATCGATTTCCATAACCAAGTTGTAAAAGAACCAGAAAAAGCAAATTCTCGCACTGCACTCAGTTTTGGAGAGAATCGAGGAAAAAACCATACAGGAATCTTTTCAGATGTTTTTTCTACTTCCAATGGATAATTAATACATTTATGCAGGGGAACATCTAGCAAATCGGGTCCATTATCATTTGTAGTTGCAATCTCAGCATTAATTCCATGCTCTCGTAATGCCTTAACCATTGCGATAACAGCATAACTGGGACCACCTCGCACCGCACTGATAGAAGGAATTACATGAAGGATTTTCATTATGATATTTTGTTATACCAGTGCTGCAAAATTGCCAGACTCCAGCGACGATACCAAGGTTGTAAAGGAATATTTCCAGGACATTCTATTCCTTGAAAATAATCTTGCCATTCCGAGCGCATCCATTGCTCGTAAGGAAAAAAGAATCCTCGTTTAGGACGATTGGTAATCCATTCTGGTAGTTCCTCAACAGCTTGAATTAAAAGTTGTTTACCGGGAGCCAAACGTAATTGAGCAGGAATTGTCGCAATGGTTTCTAGCAACTTGCAATCCACAAGCGGAACGCGCAACTCTAGTCCCCAAGACATACTCATTACATCGCTATCTCTGAGCAATTGATTCCGCATATAGCGGCTTATCTCTAACTTACTAACCTCATCTGCTAAACAAGATTGACTTTTAGTATCTAAATCTAAAATTGGTCTTTGACGAGATGGAACTTCTGCATCAGGAAAATAAGATTTGAGAATTTGACAAGCTTCCCAATGAGAAAAAATTCCTCGGAAACTGCCATAAGCAATAGCGGGATTGGGGACTTGCTGTAAAAAATCTCCCAATCGTCTTACTTGCGTTGAAGTTCCCCAGCGTTCCATACCCATACCGATACCAGCCACTAAGGGTTTTAAAGGCTGTAACTGCTTACCCAGACGCATCATTTGCGGTATTTTTTGAAAAGATGTGTACCCTCCAAAGAACTCATCACCACCCAAACCGGATAATACTACTTTCATCCCAGATTTGCGTGCAATTTGGGATACACAAAATGTGTTAAAACCATCGATACTTGGTTGGTCGATTGCGTCAAGAAATTGAGGTAGCAGAGATTTACCAATTTTAGCGGTTATTTTATACTCAGTATGTTGCATTCCAAAGAAAGCAGCGACCTTTTGAGCCAAATCTCCTTCGTTCCATTCTTGTTCTTCAAAAGCAATAGAAAAGGTGTTTAGTGAACTTGATTGAATTTGATGAGAAAGAGCAACAATAGCAGTCGAATCAATTCCCCCACTGAGAAAAACACCTACAGGTACATCGCTGACTAAATGGTGTTTTACCGAATCAATCAACGCAGAGCGCACTTTTACTACAGCTTCTTCAGCTTCCATCGGTTCTGTAGCAAACTGAATTTGCCAATATTGGGATTTACGTAGATTCCCTGCTTGCCAATTTATCCAGTGTCCTGCTTCCAAGCAATGAATCCCTTCAATTAAGGTATTTGGTTCGGGAACTGAACCAGAAGTTAGGTAGCCATAAAGACCTTTTTGACTCAGGTAAATTTCGGGTAAACCAGATGCTAAAATTGCTCTTAGCTCCGATGCAAATAACAAAGTTGAACCAGATTTCCAGTAATATAGGGGCTTAATCCCCAAAGGGTCTCGCGCTAAAAAACAAGTTTTTTCATACTCATCCCAAATAGCAAAGGCAAACATCCCCCGCAAATATCTAACACAGTCAGTACCAAATTTTTGATAAAGTTTGAGAATAACTTCTGTATCTGTTTGGGAATAAAACTGCTCTTCTTGAGAAATTAAATCCTGTCGCAGTTCTTGAAAATTATAAATTTCACCGTTAAAAGTTATATGATAGCGCCCATCAGAGCTGGACATTGGTTGATGACCAGCAGAACTCAAATCGATAATTGCCAAGCGAGTATGAGCAAAAGTCGCTTGTTGGTCTTTAGAAATGTAAATACCCGCATCATCAGGACCGCGATGTTCAACAGAGTTTTGCATCCGTTGAATTAATGTTTCCAAACTATCCCGATACTGATTAACCGTGAGAATTCCAGCAATACCACACATATTTATTTTGGATTTTGGATTTTGGATTTTGGATTTTAGATTCGTTATCTGACCGAACAGCACCACTCGCAACAAGAGCCGGGTTCAACCGAACTTCATATCCTCAAACTCTTGTGGGATGGGCATCCCTGCCCGTCCAAATTTGCCTCATAAAGATGATATTTGCTGTAATCACCAAGAGTTTTTTGAAAACTTTCAAAACCGAATTTTTGAATAACTTTTTGTCGCAGTACCTCTGGTTGATATAATAGGGGATTAGGGTATTTTTTTTGTAGGATTTTAATTAAAGTTTGGGCAATTATTTTTGTATCATCTGGATTAACTAATGCCCCAAATTCACCATGACACAGAGCATCAATTGCTCCATCTTGATTACCTGCTAAAACAGGTTTACCACAAGCTAATGCTTCTAAATAAACAATACCAAATCCTTCTCCTTTGCTGGGCATCGCGAAGACATCACAAAGATTATAATGTTCGCTTAATTCTTCATCAGGAATATACCCAGTTAAAGTTACGCAGTCATGAAGTTGAAATTGAGCAATTAATTGTTCAACTCGGAGTTTATCATCACCTTTACCAACTAAAATATAATGAATATTGGGGATATGTTGACGAATTTGAGGTAAGGCTGTCAAAATTTTGTCGTAACCTTTGTATTGCTCCGATTTGGAAAGTCGAGCAACCGTTAGAATAATTGGTTGGTCTGGTTTTAAATTATATCTTTTTAATAAAAATAAAGGTTTGGGTGCTATTTGAAAGCGATTTTGGTCAAATGTGTTGGGTAAAATAACAACTTTCTTAGGGTCTAGTTTTTGTTCTTGAATTAGACGTTCTCTTGTAAAACTACTAACAGCTAAAATTAAATCTGCATGATGTAAAGCTTTTTTTAAAGCTGAATTTTGAATATTCCAAGCTTCGATTCCATGAGCAACTGTCCAATAAGGAATACCAATCAGACGTTTTAGCCAGTAAGCAATAACTGTAAAATTTAAGTGCGTAGAAATAATTAAATTAGGGCGTTGTAGAAGAGCTTGAATTAAAATTTGAGTGGCAAAAATTGGCGTGCGAATTTTTAATGGATAGGCTCCAGCAAAATGAAAATTTGTTTGAGTTAAGTAGGGAATATCTTCTGACGTTTTGGTATCGTGCTTAAGGAAAATATCGTAATTTACTTGGGGATAAATATTTTGTATTGCTTTGAGAAAAAAAGCTGAATAAACTTGAATCCCACCTTGAGATTCAAAAATATTTGGATACCATAAATGAAATTTCATTTTATTATTAAGGGAGTAGGGAGTAGGGTGTTTGACAGTGTAGAGACGTTATATACAGCATATTTTATCTTTGTGAGGTACATTTAGACGGGCAGGGATGCCCGTACCACAAGAATTATATAATATGAGACTGTACCTCATTTACCTGCAAAGTGCTGTATAACGTTACCTATCCCAGATTATTTTCCAAAGCAGCTAATAATCCATTTGTTGCTTGAGAATAGCTGTAATTTGATATCATCTCACGACTTTCTTCTCCCCATTTTTGCAAGCGTTGTTTATCAGAAAATGCTTGTTTTAAACTTTCAGCTAATGCACTGATATTACCAGCATTAAAAATTAAACCATTTTTACCAGGATGTACTAAATCTTGAGCGCAACCTACATGAGAACTAACAATTACTGGTTTTCCTAAACACATCGCTTCATTAATTACTAAACCCCAAGTTTCATGGGTGCCATAGCTTGGTAATACAACTAAATCAGCAGCAGCATAAGTTCGCGGCATTAAACTTTGATTTTGAAACGGTGCAAAGTGAATATTATGATGATTCAATGCTTGAGATTTTAAGTCATCTTCTAGAGAACCGGCTCCCACAAACAGTAAGGAAACTTGAGAAAGTTTGGCTTGTAAAAATGCTTTTAATAAATCTGTAGGACGTTTTTTATCTTCAAATTTACCTGCAAACAAAATCACTGCATGGTGTTGGAGAATCCCCAATTCTTTTTTCCAGGTAATAGCTTGTTGCTTTGCAGTTTCTGCTTGAGTAAAAAAACGATTGTTATCTACAGCATGAGGTGAGAAAAATAAGTTTTCGGGTTGGACACCATGATATCGAAAGTATTCATAGTTGGCTTTACCAACATAAAGACAAGCTGCGAAGCGTCGATAGATTTGGGTAATAAACTTTTTTTTTGCCCAAGTCTTAATTCCCGTCGATGGTATTAGACGATGAGAATCTCCTCGGAATAGTAGGGGTATTTTTTGATTGTTCCACGTAAAAAGAAAACGGTAAAGACTAGCATAATTGTAGTTCATCAATAGTACCGCGTCGGGGTTATATTCCTTTACCCGCGAAACTAAAGATGGATTTTGCAAACCCCAGAAATGATGGGTTCCTGGATTAGAACTAACATTTGGTACAAATTCATAATCGTATCCATCAAGCAAGGGAATATCCCATACAAGTGCTTGTTTAAAACCTTCATCAACCTGCTTTGTAACACCAAAATCCCATAAATAAAAAACTTTGATAGTTAAATTATTAGTATTATTTAGAAATCGAAACCAAGGAGCGTAGTATTGAATTGGATGAGAAGTAATAATAGCTAACTTTTTCATCTATTATAAACTGGAATTTGAGGTGTTCTAAAGGTGTTCATGAAAAATACCACAATGCCACCGAGTATAATAGTTGATTGTCCCAAAGCAGCAACATAAACTCCAGCAGTCCATTCAGTTTGAAAAGCAAATGTCATAAACAGCACCGCAAACAGCGAGCGAGCAGAAAGAATTGGTGTATTAACGCTCCAACGAGTAACTAGCCCGTAAATCATTCCTAGAAGAATTCCCAAACCACCACAACCAATCAAACCGAAATTGGCGTAAGATTCTTGTAGTAATCCCCAACCAATAGTAGTATTTAAGTCTTGAAGCCTCTGCAATCCATAATAAATATTCAAAATATAGGTTCCCGTGTGACTACGAAGTTTATTCGGATTCAATACACGAGGAATTAATAACTGTGGTAGAAAACTGTAAGTATATCCATATAAATAAGGAAGTGATTGAGGGCTTTTATCTTGAGCTAAAAGCAGAAGCTGAATTACGCTAGAGCGCTCTAAAAAAGATTGCTTTTCTTGTAATTCAGAAACGCTATTTGGGTCATTTTTTTCGTTGAAATAATCCAAGCTATAACCTACCCATTCAGCATACCAACTAGGATATTCCCAGGGCTGGACTATGGCTGGCTCATCTTGATTCCAGT
Organism: Cyanobacteria bacterium J06621_15; assembly: GCA_038525335.1. Classification (GTDB taxonomy): domain Bacteria; phylum Cyanobacteriota; class Cyanobacteriia; order Cyanobacteriales; family Nostocaceae; genus Rivularia. The sequence continues at coordinate 25,655 of JBCBHT010000006.1, forward strand.
ATTTTTCTCGCATCTCTGCTTTACCATAGTGCAAAGTGATAATAAACGTTAGGGCTATGACAACGGGTAAAACAGGTATTTTTTTGCGTCCAAAAATAAAAGCTACTGTTGCAACCAAAAAAGTTGAAGCTGAGGCTACAAGTAGTAAACCTATTGCATCCGATATCATGAAGACAACTAGTAAAATTAAAAATAATTGAGATTTTCTTTGCGATAGCTCTTTAGCCCCTAATTTATAAGCAAGCGCAAAGCTAGCTAAACCAGTAATTCCTATAGTTACAGCACGAATAGCAGAAAATACACCTCCTGGAAGTGGAGGTAACCAACCTGCGTTAACACTTACATTAAAAACAACACCAATAAGCAAAGCCAATAAGAAAAATATATCTCCTTTCTGGGTGCTTAAAGACCGATAGGATTTAGGTAAAGGCGGAGGAGTTTTAACAAATTGGAACCAAGCTAAAGTTCCCAAAGCCAAAAACCCAGCGGTAGTAACGCTAGCTAGTAAATGACTCTCAGCAGAGTAAGTCGCTACGTCGGGATGCTTTGTCACCAAAGGTAAACCATGAGTCCAAACATATGTAAAAGCAAACAAAGGAAAAATTGGCATTCCTAATGCTTTACCCGAACACCAAAGGTAGCTTGGTAACAGTGCTGTAGCAGTAATTAAAATTGCGCCAAAGTTCGCGTTTTCAGAAGTTGCTTCAAATGAGAAAAGCTCAAATAGAATTAGTCCCCCCGCTATAAACCAAAATATATTTAGCAACTGTCGTCTTTCCTGACGTGCTAAATTATGTGATTGCAAAGCTAATGACTGCTGCGTAGGTTGGAACAATTGATTCATAAATATTTTGGATTTTAACAACGGATGTATTTGTTTTTAACAACGGATGTATTTACAGCATATTTAATCTTACGCCGGTACATTTGGACGGGCAGGGATGCCCGTACCACAAGAATTTTAAAATATTGTAGTGTACCTCATTTACCTGCAAAGTGCTGTATTTTGGATTATGTCCTACCGCTCGCAATAATAAATTATATATTTCAACATTTGAGATGCTCCCACTAGAAGCTTGTAAATCTAAAATCTAAAATCTAAAATCTAAAATAGACTGTCAAAAATATTGCACTGTTGCCGAGTCATTTGCCGTGCTGTATATGGTTCAAACGCCGACCAGTTAGTTTTTGGCTCAAATCCTTTGGGTATAGACAACAACCAATCGAGTCTAGCAGTTACCTCAGTTAATAAATCTTTTGGTTGACTGTTGGAAGTAAAAGTAACAGCAAAACCAGCTTGGGTACGATTAAGAATATCAACAACAGAACTTTGGTGGTGAAAAATGGCGAAAATGGGTTTGCGTGCTAAAACGCAGGGATAAAGTTTAGAAGCAGTGTAGCTCGAATCGTTAGAACCAATTATTAAAATAGCATCGCTATCAGTAAGAACCTGTAAAGCCTCAAAATAAGGAATACGATTTGTATGCTCTGTTACTAATTCTGCAATGCCAAATTCTTCAGCAATGGGTTCTATTGTTTTAATGGCTAATTCTTTGGGAGCATAACTAGTACCAACAAAGTGAAGTTGAATTGATTCCCAAGGCTCGGGATTTTGCCTGCGGTGATATTGAATACCTAGAAACAAAGCCCGTAATGCTAAAGCCATATCGTTACCACCTCTACCCACATAAACCCAATGCTGTTTACCATCATTAGGGTTAAAGATTGTTTGTTGAATGTTTAAGGATGAGAGTAGTTCAAAGTCTGATTCTGGCGCACCAAAGGGTAAAACTGTAAACTGTTGTGGATTTAGATGAGGATATCGTTGTTGTAAGATTTCGGGATATTTCGGCGAAACACTTATTATATGACTGACTTTACTTAAAGTTCTTGGTTCTAGGAATCGTGCTTGCAATTGAGCAAAACCATACTTGAAGCGTCCTCCTGGAGGGGGTGTACCCGATTCCTGATAATAATTGTCTAACCAAGGGTCTTGAAAATCCACCGCATAAGGAGCGCCATATTTACGGTACCATCTCACACCGAGTGCCATAGTAGTAAATACGGTTGTAGAAAAATAAATTAAATCAAATTTCTGTTGATTTAGTAAAAAATCGCCAGTTCTTAGTAAATAAGGAAAACAGCGCAATCCCAAGCTACCTAAACCAATTCGTCGTGTTTGTTTAACTGGTATCGCTTTGGTGTAGGAAACTGGTATATAGTCAGGAACTGTTTTTGTTAATAAAGTATCTCGAACACCTTCAACACAGTCTGGTTGAACTGCAATAACATGAGCTTCCCAACCAAATTCTTTAAAGTAAGGTAAAGACATTCTTACCCGTTGATGGTCGGGAGCGTTGATTGGTGGAAAATGGGGACTAATGATTAAAACTCGACGCTTCAAAGTTTTTTATACTCTCAAAAATGGTTAAATCTATTGGGGTAAAAACAGTCCATTTGTATGTTCGGGAAATTGAGAAGCAATATAGGGTTTACCTTGCTTAAGAAAATAGCAGTAATACTTATAGTTAGCAAGGTACTCTCTAATTCGTTGCCCATTCTCACCAAATAGTTCTGCCCAGATTGCACAGATACGCTGCTCTTTTAAAAGCTCTTCTGCTCCTTCTAAAGCTTGAACTTCGTAACCTTCTACATCCAACTTCCATAAATCAACTTTTTGTATGGAGCGTGCTGCTAACTCACTTGCTAGAGGTACTATTTGAATTCTTTCTCCTTCCGTTTCAGATATTGTGTTCTGTGCCCCGTGGGTCAAACTAGCCCCTGTATAATTAAGATGCAGTTGAACATGAGATGCGCCAAGTCCAGCTCGAATAATTTCTACAGGAAAACCGTGGTTTATATATAAACATTCTTCTAGCCAGTTAGCTGCTTTCGTACCTGGTTCAAATGCAAGCACTTTTCCCTGTGGAACAAATTGAGACAAATACATCAGCATTTGACCAATGTTAGCCCCTGAATCTACAACTATTCCATCACTTGGAAGAAATTTCTTAGCCCAATTGATAAATGCTGCACCCTCGTATTTACCATAGACAATCCAACGATGAGTAGGATTTGTTAAGTCGAGTTTCCAGGGAATACCTGCTCCAGTATTTACCCAGCAGATGCCTTGAGAAGCGATCGCCTTTGCAAAAAACTTTTCGCAGATTCCTAATTTATGAGGAAAATCAAGTGGTTGTATCCAAGTTAATGGTGCTGGCAGAGAAACAGTTTTCATCGATTTAGTTCAAGTTGATAATATTTTCTCTTTTATACAAAAGAGTTTGATAAAGTTTTTCATATTTATCGACAATTACATCAGCAGAAAAACACTCCTCGACACGTTGACGGCATTTACTACGGTTAATATTAGGTAAATTTACAATAGCAGCAACTGCTGATTCAATGCTGTTTGTTAAGTAGCCCTCTATACCATTACGTACAATTTCTGGTAATGCACCCCGAGGACAAGAAATTACAGGTGTACCACAAGCTAAAGCTTCGGCAAAAACAATGCCAAAAGGTTCTTCCCACTCAATGGGAACAATCATTGCTGCGGCTTGTCCGAGTAATTGATTTTTCTGAGCATCATTGACGGTTCCTACATATTCAATTCCATTTTTTCCCAGATGAGGAGCAACCTTTTCTTGCCAGTATTTCAGTGCTTCTTTACTAGTGCCTTGATTACCCGCGATAATTAAGCGACGCTTGGCTTGAAGAGCTGCTGCAATAGCTGTATGCGCTCCTTTTATTTGTTCTACTCGACTGAGGAAGACTAGGGGTGCATCGGCAGCAACTTCTGGTACAAAAGTATATTTTTCTAACTCAACACAATTGTGAATGGGATGCCAATCTCCTCCCACTCTTCGTCCAAGACGACAAATGTAATCGCTGCAACCAGTAAATGTCAGAGAATCTTTTGCTAATTTCACAGCCCAGCTAGTGGTGCGTTGACTGGGATTGCGCTGGTAAGACATTACCTTGGGTAAATTAGAAGCCAGCAGCGGTGTTAAATATAAAATCCGAGAAAAGCTATGAATGATATCTGGCTGAAATCGTCGAACTGCCGAATGTAAAGTAGTTGTATTCTTGAATGCATCTATTTTATTTTGCGATCGCATTCCTTGCCAGGGAAAAAACTGAGTTGCCTTTGAGGTAGACTTAGGGTTAGCAACCAAAGCGACGGTATGACCGCGAGTTTGCAACTGGGTGACTAATAAATCAACGATGCGCTCGATTCCGCCGTATAGTTTTGGCGGTACTGGGAGTTCGGGGTCGGCTGTAAGAAGAATACGCATTTAGCTTGTCCAACGTTTATCAGTTCTAAGTGGACTATTACGCGGTACAAAAATAAAATCTGCTTGCCAAAGTGCTTTATCTAAAGGACGACGAGTTAAACCACAAATATCATAAGCAACCCAATCCCGCTTATTTAGCCATGCAATTATATCTGCTAATAAAGGTACATTTTGATGAATATCTAAAAAATTGACTTCTGCCAAAATTACCTGAATTTGTGATAAGGATTTTTCAGCACCCTTAAGTACTTCTAACTCATAACCTTGAACATCTAATTTGAGAAAATCTGGACTATGACCATCAAAATTCTCTTCAACAATCTGGTCAACAGTTTGCATGGGATAATACTTGACCGAAAATTTCTGGGGAATTTGCTCAACTAAAATAGAAGAAGCTGTTTCCGATTCATGCAAAGGAACTTTTTCGCAATAAGAAGCACCTAAAAGCATGGGAAATATTTCAATAGAAGGATTAGTTGATGCTAATTTTTGTAATTGAGCTACTTTATGTTCTAAAGCTTCAAAACAAGCAACTTTGCTATTAGACCATATATCTAAACAAGTTTTAGCAAAATCACCTTGATAGGCTCCCACATCAAAGATTTGTTTCGGTTTGAAGCCGCAAGCATCTAATCTTTCAAGAGCAGAGGGTATTTCTGGTACTTCTAATTTTCTTGATAGATAATTACGAATATTTGACTTTAAAAACATAATTTGATGACTGCTTTTATATTTAATAACGAGCAATTAATTCATCCGCAACTTCTAGTGGTTTTCCATTAATAGCTTCTAACCTATATCCAATTGATTCTAGAAAAATACGGCATTGTCGCTGAATTTCATCTCCATGAGTAGCTAAAAATATTGTTGGTTTTACAGTAGCTAATAAATTTTTAGCTCCATTTAATACCTGTAATTCTGCTCCTTCTACATCAATTTTGATATAATTTGGATTTGGAATTTCACCTTGAGAAATCATTTCATCTAAACTTACTGTTTTGACTTTTATATTACCAACTGAAGCCAAATGACCTTGAAAACTACATATATTTTCCTGAAAATAAGCTGTACCACAAGAATCGGAGACAGCAGCATTAATTACGGCAATATTTTTAATCTTGTTAATTTTAATATGTTCTTTTAAATAAGATAAATTCTTCGGCATTGGTTCAAATGCATATACTTTTCCTTGAGAACCAACTAATACCGAAGCTAAAAGACTATGAAAACCTACGTGCGCTCCTAAATCAAAAACAACGCTTCCCTTATGAATCGTTTTTGTAAAAAGAGTTTGTTTTTCGTATTCATAACTTCCCAACCAGCAACCGTGTTGACTGGAACCAACTATCCACTTTTTCCCTTGAAGTTTACCTTGCAAAATCGGCATTCTAGTTTGAGAAGGAATAATTCTCAAAGAAGAACGTAGTAATTTACCGATTACAGATTTGTTTGATATTTTAGAAAGATTCATGCTAATACGTGTTCTATAATATTTAAAAACTTATTTTTTTCTAAATCCCAGTTATATTTTTCTCTACCAAGTCTTTGAGCTTGAATACGAGCGGTTTTCAGATTTTCTGGATTTGAAAAGAAGTTATCGAGTTTAGTTCCAATATCTTGAGGTTGGTGAATATCTATTAATAAAGCAGCTGATTTTAAGTTTTTAGCTAACTCTTTTTGAGCAGGAGTTGAACTCATTAAAACTGGTATTCCTGCTAAAAGATAAGTAAATATTTTATTAGTTAAACAAATAGCTCTATTTAATGGTTGACTCAGTTCTAGAGATAATCCAATGTCATGATAAACAGCTAGTTGTGCCATCTTTTCAGGTGATGCTAATGGTGATAAATGAATACGCGAGCCTACTCCCACTTTTTGGGCTAACTGCATTAATTCGGCTTCGTATCCTACAGCAGGGTTTCCTCGCAAATTTAACCGCACGGGGGTACGCATTAACCCCATTGCTTGGATTATTGCTTCTAAACCTCTACCCGCTCCAATGGTTTGGGAAAACCAGTAAAGTGAAGGTTCCCTTGGAATACCTTCATGAGTATTTTCTTCATCTACAAATGTAGGTGCTTCTCTCAGGGGAAACACGTTTAAAATTGGCTGCATCGAAACATCATATCGTTGTGCGTAAGCAGCAGCAATTCCTGGTGAAGCAGCAGTTAAATGTTGACAACGAGGTAATAAGGTACGTTCAATATAGTCCCGGATAGCAATTTCAGTTTTATTCTCAGTAGTATCGCATAATTGCCCCACATGAAAATCTTCAGCATCAAACCCTAGTTTGGCATTGTGTTTCTTTGATGCAATGGCTGCTGCGGGGAGTGCTGCTAAATTATGTGCTATGTACAAATCTGCCGGTTCCTTTGCAGCAGCTTGAGCAAGTTGATAACTCATCGGACTATGCATCCAAGTCGCTATGGATAAGTTAGGTATCATCCCTTTAGACGCTAATTTCCGAGCCAATTGTTGACAAAATCTATGCTTAAAGTAGCTTAATTTTGTTCCCATACTTATCTTTGTCCAAGAGAAAGGAACTTGAGGCAAAATACTATTATCTAAAAGACGAGCTTGTGCTGAATAATCTGCCGATATTACTCTTACTTCAAACCCCGCATCATGTAAAGCATATGCCTCTTTTAATAATCTAGGATTGCATGATAAATGACCGGGAGTTACCAAACAAACTCGTTTAGAATTCATATTTTTTTACTAACAATTCTTTTAAAGTAGTTTCTAAACGAGTACCGTAGTTATCCCAGGTAAATTTTTTCGCTTTTTTGAGTGCATTATCACTCATTCTATTTAATTGTTGATGATTTTGATAAAAATACTCTATTTTTTCTTTAATTGCTTGAGAATCACGAATAGGTATAATAAATCCATCTTCGTCATCTTTAATAACAGCATCTCCTCCTGAATTGAAAGTACAAATTACAGGTAAACCACAAGCCATAGCTTCTAACTGTACGAGAGCCATTCCCTCGTCTAAACTAGGCAAAACAAATACCGAAGAATTAGAATAATAATATTTAAGCTGCGAATGTTCAACTCTGGGGATATATTTAAAATATTTTTGGTATTGTGTAAATATACTTTCAAATTGAGGCTCAACTCTACCGATAATTAAACACTCAAAATTATCTAATTGTAAATTTTCTAAAGCTTGGAATAAATAAATTAATCCTTTGCGAACCCCAACTGTACCTACAAAAATAACCCTAAAAATATCATCTTTTTTTGATTGAGGACTGAATAAATCAAGCTCTACACCATAGGGAATTACAATAAACTTGTTATCAGCAATGCCCTGTTTCCTTAAAGAATTTGCTACATATTCAGAAGGACATAAAATATAATCGGCTTCCTGACATTCCTTTAATTCTCTAGTAATTATTTTGGCAAATGTTTTTGATTTATAATCCAAATTTAATCGTTGATATTCTTCAGATAACAATTGCTCTTGATGTTTGTTACAAGAACCACATTCTTCAACAATAGCAATACCACCTTTGCTTTTGACTGCTCTAATTGTTTTGAGGCTAGCCCAAGCCCAAGAAATAGAAATATCTGGATTTCCTACGCACCAACTAGCCATCCAATCGTAAACAACAGCAAGTAGCCATTCCAAGGATGATTTAAAAAAATATAATTTACCTAATAGCTTATTAAAAATAAAAGATAAGGTAAATATCGGAGGTAAAAATAATATTTTTTCTCGGTTAATTGGAACTCTATTATAAGCAAAAGCTGGATGAGATGTAATTAGTTTATACAAGCTATCGCGTTTTTGTAGCTGATAACCATAATGGTCTGAATGAAACTTAGTACCGCAAGAAACGAGGACTTTCATGGAAGATGAATAAATAACGAGCTTCAAATTTTAGCTATTAGCAAAACTGGCAATTACTAATAATTCTTGCCCTGGAAGTGCGATACTTGCTTGTGATTCCGATTCGTAACTAATGTGAGGAGTATCATAAGGGCAACTATTAAAAACAGGAGCAAAACCATATTTTGGTAAATTATTTGCAAAAAATCTTGCATCTAAGGCTAAATTATGCTTTTCACCAATCATTGGACCCCAATTAACACCAAGGTCGCGTGCAAATTTACAGCCAGCATTAGGAACAAAAATAATTAAATATCCTGTAGGTTTTAGTAATTTTTGAAATAGCGAAAAACTAGAAGCTAATTCAGGTAGATGTTCTAAAACATGGCTGGTGTGAATAATATCAAAAGAATCAGGCGGTAGTTGTTCTAAATCACTTAATTCGTCTAAAATATTCACTGACAAATTTTTTCTTCCATACTCAGCCCTAGCTTTGGAAATTTCAAAACCAATCGAATCAAAGCCAGCTTGATTAAATTGATGTACTCCATATCCCCAAGAACAGCCATAATCTAGAACAGAACCATGATTTATATATTGTTTAACGGTTTTAATATTATTAGAGTAATTAATTTGAGTATCATTAAAACCTAAAGCTAATAAGTTATTTAATTCAGCTTCAGTAGAAGGCACATCGGTAGTTATCCCTTCTTGATAGTCAGATTGGTAAAAATCTACATTATCTACTATTCCGTCTTTTGGATAGCGGTACATCAAAAAACAATCTTGACATTGGCGAAGCTCTAAAAGTAATTTTTTACGTTGTAGTAAAATCGTTTTCTCGCTTTCACAATGTGGGCAATGACGATTTTGACCGCGAATATGTTTGCTGACAACTGAACTGAGAAAAGTTAATTTAGTCATTAATATACTTGTCTTTTTTATATTGTTTACTGTGCTTGCTCTAAAATTGATAAATAATCTTGAGCGCACTTTTCTAAAGTAAGATTTTCTAGAATATAATTGCGTGGAGCAAATTGCTTTTGGTTAAATTTATCTAAAAATTCTTCGAGTTTTACTGGAAATTCTTTGATATTTTTAAACTTTACTCCGCAGCACTCGTCCCAGTATGGTACAGAACTTACAGATAAAAATTTGACTTTATGTGGAAAATATGTAGGATCTTCCCAATATCCACCTCTATCCCAAGCTAAAATCGGTATTTCGCAGGATAAAGCTTGTTGATAAGCAATTCCTTGAGTTTCATGTTCGCATAGAAAAATCATTGCTTTGCTGCGACAAAGTAAAGAATGAAATTCCTCTTCACGATAAAATCCGTAGCGAATAGTTGATACTCGCAAATTATAAGTTTTTAAATGGGAAAGTATAGGATTAATTAATTCTTTTTCATATCTTTCATGCTCCCAGCGCACTTTATCGTAAAGTAAGATATCTATATCTTTTTGTTTTGTGGGTGTTGTTGTCCATTCCTGTGTGTCAATTCCTACCGGCCAAGCAACAACGCGATCGCCATAGTATGGTTCGCACATTTTTCTCATCCATTCCCCTGGAACGAGCATTTTTTTGACTGGGAGACGCTCAAACAAATTGGAGTCATCACAAGGATGAGAAAAAACGGATGCACCAAACAAAATTGGATTTTCCCATTTAATTTTATCTAAAACATGAGGCTTGCCAATGATACAGGCTACTTCTTGGGAATGTTTTTTGATATATCGATAGTCGTTGACACGATAGTCAATACCAAGTGAATCTAAACCAGCACAAAGATTAAGAAATACTTTGCGTTGTCCACCTATTCGGGGTTTTCCTCGCACAATACGACGAATAATGCGACGGGGGTAGCGGTCAAAAGATAACCAACGGTCGTTATCGGGTTCTTCGTAGAAAAGGTTTAGAGGTTTCATACGACTCTAGATAGGAAAATGATGAAGCTTGGGGATACTCGGATAATGACCTAACAATTTCAAAACACTGCGTCTGAAGCTTAAAAGGTGCTCAGTAGGCAAGAATCCAAGATGTTGATAAAGTTGCCCTAATAATCCTGCTTCAGGTGGTTGAAAATCTGGATCGAGTTGATAAATCCACTCAGCCACTTCAGCAGCTTCGGGTGGATGTGTATAAGCAATCCAATGCGCTAGAGACCATAGTACTTTACAAGCAGCTTTACGGCGACGAATTGTCAGTTCATTTCGATATGCTAGTTCACCTAAAATTCGTTTGTAGATATTTAAGTGTTGCCAGTTTGTAGAAACGGTTTTTAGTCCTCGGTAGTTTGCCTGCATCTGTTGTTCGTGTTGTACCCAATAGCCTACACAACCTGGGACAAGAGCTAATTTGGGATTCAATAGTCCCACTTCTAGCAAAAACATTCGGTCTTCTCGATAAGCAAAATTAGGACGACGAGGAACTTTCTTTACTAAGTCTCGGTGAAATAACATCCCTAGAAAATGACTGCCATAAGTTTCACCCAGTTGAACAGCTAAAAAATCATCCCAGAGTGGTGGCTCAGGACATTTTGTGATTTTTCCTGATTTAAATTCCATCGAATCAACACGGGAATAAACAAGCGTCGCATCATTATTTAAAGCAGCTTGAAATTGTTTATCTATTATGCCTGCACACAAAATATCATCTGAGTCAAGAAATCTAATATATCGGCCTTCCGCAATTGCTGTCCCTCGATTTACTGCCCAAGTTTGGCCCTGATTTGGCTGTTTAATCGTTACAATGTCTGTCTGAGTTTTAAGCCATTCCCAGGTTCCATCTGTACTGCCATCATCTACAATGATGATTTCAGTCTTGCATTGAGTGTTTCTGCAAGATTCAATTGCTTTGGGTAGACACCAAAGCCGATTGTAGGTAGGAATGATAATGGAGACATCCATAATTACTATTTTATAAGTTTATAAAAGTATCTTATGAAACCATACATAGCTTGTGGAGAATTTCTTTTGAGATGAATAGTCAAATCAAAGTACAGTCCAGATCTTTGACCTTTAAAAATTTCTACAAACACATACAAATAATGCATGATTTTAGTGTAGTGAGAGCAACGGTCAGCACAAACAATATCAAGCCAATTTCTTACTCTAGAAATATGACTTCCTCCAACCATAACATCTTCACAATAACAATAATTTTTATAGCCCTCATCAGCAAGCCTTTGTCTTGTAAATTTCTCCTGTTTTGATTTAGATGGTATCTTACGAACATCAAAATCTATCATTACAGAAGTCAATTTACTGTATTCACCAGTATCTAATAGGTCATTGATTATATCACACTCACATCCTTCACAATTCAGCTTCATATAGACCTCATCATCTTCAGATAAGTTGTCTCGAAACCAATCACTGACCTTGATGAGTTGAATAGTTTCACAAGGAACACTTGAATTTTCAAGTGATGAATGATCCTTGAAAATACTTGCGCCAATATCTCCTTTACCAAAGATTGTAGTTTTAACATTTTCCTTGTACAGTCCAAATTGTTGGATTTCAATTCGAGAATCAAGAATTTGTTTTTGCTTTAACTGTAAAATACTTTCTTCGCATGGTTCAAAACAGAATATTTTGTCAAATTCATATTTAGGAGCTACTACAGCGTCAATTGTCTGACCAATATGAGCACCAACATCAAGAAATATTTTCATGTTTTTAACAATCTCCCTACAATAACTAGCGAAACGCTTTTATCTGTTAGAAGTTTTAATAAGTCTAACACCAAATAAATGTCTATATATCGGGCGTAAAATATCCTTGCATTTATTAAGAGATTTTTTTGGAATAGAACAAAATAAAATTGCATATAGGTCTGAAATCCAAATATTCAATCCTTTTGAAAGAACTAACCATAAGCGCAACTCTTCACGCAGGTAAGGATATGTAGTTGTATGATGACCTAAAAAATGTACTAAGAGTGGGTGTGCTTCCTCAAGCGGATACCATGCTTGATGCTTAGAATGAGGAGGAGGAGGATTTATAAGTCGAGATTTACCTCTCAAAACATCTATAGATAAACCAACAGGACAAGCTTGCGGATCGGTGAATATAGAACCATCATCAGGAATCCCTACCTGATTGTTCATTGCCATAGCAATCGCCATCAATAATTCATCATTAGGGCGACCTCGTAAAAGGGTTAAACCAATTTCCTCATAATGAGGTTCTAGTTCACGAGCCTTTGCATATACATGACCGCTTAATTCACCTTTTTCCAGGTAATATACTCCTCCATTAAACTTTGGTAAAGCTTTTACTCCAAACCTTTGGCAAACAGCAGCAACATCTCCAAACCATTCACCTTCCGAAATGCTGCTACCTACAACTGAAACAGCCCGACCTTCAAAACGATCAAAAACGGATTCTAATGAACCAACGCACAAGCAATCTGCATCAATAAATAGAGTTTGTTGAGCTAATGCTAATTTATCTAAGTGCAATTTAGGAGAAAAGCCATGACCATATTGTCCGGGCTGTAACTCAATAACTTCAATGTCTTGTAAATCTGGAGGTATTAATTGTTTTTGGTCGGTTGCTAAAACAAAGCGAATATCACTATCTTTGTGCCACCACTTAAAAGAGCGAGCGAAATTTACAGCCATTTGGATGTAAATTGGTTTTCCTGTTGCAATTGTTAAGACTGCTCTATTGTAATTCTTAGTCATAAATCTAAATTAATCTTTTACCGTTATAAATTTATTTTTTTCTAATGTTTAGCCTTAGTGCCAATGCATCCCGCCAGAATAGATGACGTATCGGTCCAATATAATGTCTGGCAATCGAGTTTTTTCCTATATAAGTAGGGCTTAGTGATAGTTGATCGTCTACAGAACACTCAATTTCTGTTTTTGTCCAATAGTTAAATCCAGTTCGGTAGGCTACTTCAGCGAGAATAGTCTGCTCAGTAAAATGATTAGAACTGTCTATTGCATACTTTAATAATTTCTCTAGTTTATAGTTTTGATAAAGTTCTGCATGAATCAAAACTAAACCAGTGTTAATAAATGGCGGTTCGCATAAATAACTTAATCCTCGATTAATCAACTTAAAATCATATGCAGCTTGAAAATCTTCTGAAACTTTAAATATTTGATTGGAAGACATTAAGAATTCTTGAGTTATTTCTGGTATTTGCTGAAACCACAGGATGTCAGTGTCACACCAAAGAGTACATTCTTGTTCTCCAAATTGTAAAATTACAGCCAATTTTCTACCAATGACATTATGTTCAGCAAACTCAACTAAATATTTACGTCCTAGTCGCTGATGGTAAAGAATACTATCTTCCCAGGTTGTAAAAGATATTGAACCAGGCCACCAACTTAAAGCTTCGTTCAGTTTAGATAAAGAAAGAGTTCCATCTGATACTATTTGTATTCTGGGTAGAAATTCCCAACTTATATAAAGAGAATATAAACATTGCTGAAGTAAAGAAAGGTGGCTTGCACCGCATAATGTTAAAAATAATAATTGTAGTTCTGGCTTACTACATATTGAAGGAGGGGGCAAATTATTAAGCATAGCTTTATAAATGCCACCTGAACGGAATGCAAATGAATTCTTTACGCGAATTAGCATAATAGATTTTAGTTGCTAAACTATAACTTTTTAATATTGTTTAATATTTACTATCCGAAAAGCCAAATCATAAAATGAAAGGTTCCAAAATTGCAAAATTGCAATTTTTATTGAAACCAAAATTAGCTTGAAAAGCATTAAACACTTGCGCCAAAATGGAGGTGGTGAATCTGTATTCCCCATCCCCGATAGATATGTTTCGACTTTTCCATCAAGTGATGCTGTCATATGCCATTGTCGAGGAGTACTTTCTAAGTAGCCCGAATGAATCACCATTGGCGCTTCACCAGGGTCGAGAACTGTACAGACTATGCTCTGAGCGTTACACCATTGAGAGAAGAAATTTTCAAAGCTGATTCTTTCATCCAATTGGCTATTTTGCAAAGCTTTGAAACCTTTTTCTATGTATTCAGTTCGGCAAATACAGGGATTTGCTGAAAAGCCATCTATAGATTCAAAAATCCCTTTGCATAATTCTAGTTTCTTCTCTTGTTCCATTAAGGGAGCTGTTTTACTGAGGCGAATTTGTAGCCATTCAGAATTATTCTTCAAAAGATTTACTAAGGTATGTATATCTATCTTAGACGAGAAAAGCCAATCATCTTCCAACCATAAGAAAAATTGATTATCTATCATTTTTAATGCATTCACAATGCTAGAAATATATCCAGTTCTCTTGTAATTCTGCACCAATTTAGTAGGATTAACTATTTTTATAATTTTCTGATCGACAATTCCATCAATTGCCATAATTACTTGATTGAATTTAAAATCACAACTATTTAGAAAAGAATGATAGGTTTTTTCCAAAAGATATTCTCTTCCTTCTGTCGTAAAAATAACTAAACTTACTTGAGTTTTCACTTTATAATAACACCTGTATAAATAAATCTTCAATTCGATAATTCATTGATAAAAAGATTATGGGGTGATTGAATATTTAAATTCATAATCTAAATCTAAAAGACCTCTGATCTCATTTGGAAATCTAGAGAATGACGCATCATCAACATAAATTTTATTTTGTATTGAAAGGTCTAAAAGCTGATATCTATCAATCCAACCTTGCGAAGTTTCTAGTGAAAAACCTAACTTATATTCTCCAGGTACAAGGTTCAAGTCTTTTACTTCCCCTTCAAACTTAATTTCTTGTTCCTGATTTAATGATATAGTATTTTTGCCCTTATTACTAATATCTATTAATGCTATTCTTGTACCAGTTATAGTATAGATTAATAGTACTATTGATATTAAGCTGCATTTCTCAATTATAGTTTTAAGCTCTAATGTAAAAGTTAGCTCCGACTCATTAAGGCTATAGTGAAACATCTTCAGTAGAAGATTGTTACTTAAGTTAATATTGCGAACGCAGTCTAGATTATTACCAAGACTTAGATTGTTATATGAACTAGTCATTGAATAAATCATTCCTTGTTCTAAAAGAGAACCCTGATTTAATAATATGCCAGTTTTACAGAGCGCTTGAATAGCGTCCATATTATGACTCACAAACAAAATTGTTCGTCCTTCCCCCTTGCTAATATCCTCCATCTTCCCCAAACACTTCTTCTGAAACGCTGCATCCCCCACAGCCAAAACTTCATCCACAACCAAAATCTCCGGCTCCAAATGCGCTGCCACCGCAAACGCCAACCTGACATACATCCCCGAAGAATACCGCTTCACCGGAGTATCTAAAAATTTCTCGACCTCCGCAAACGCCACAATCTCATCAAACTTGCGCTTAATCTCAGATTTACCCATCCCCAAAATCGCACCATTAAGATAAATATTCTCCCTACCAGTCAACTCCGGATGAAACCCCGTACCAACTTCCAACAAACTTGCAACCCGTCCCTTAATAGAAATCCGTCCCGTTGTCGGCTCAGTAATCCGGCTCAAAACCTTCAGCAGCGTCGATTTACCTGCACCATTGCGCCCAATAATCCCAACGCGATCGCCCTGCTTAATTTCAAAAGACACATCCTTAAGCGCCCAAAACTCCTCAGTAGAATTTTGGATTTTGGATTTGGGATTTTGGATTAATTTACCAAGGGACTTTACTTGATTGACAATTACATCTCGTAAAGCTGTGTAGCGTTCTTGCTTTTGATGACCGATAATGTATTTTTTACCCAGGTTTTCAACGCGGATAACAGTGTCTGACATTTTAGGAATTAGTTATTAGTTGTTAGTTGTTAGTTGTTAGTTTTTGGTTCTTATTTCTTATATTATTTCCTTATAAAGATGCGCCTAATTCAGCCCGCGTTCAGCGAAGCTGCGGCTCAGGCGGGCTTTGCTTAAGTAGCCCCAGGCTTCCAGGCTGTTAGCGAAGCGTGTCTGTAAGGACATGGGCGATTAAGCGCACCCTCATACAGAATTGGTATGACTTATTACTTCTTATGATTATTAGTTGTTAGAAGTTCTCGCCTAGAGTGTTACCAGCAAACGGGGAAAATTTTCTAACTTAACTCAATGGTGATCGCCATGTTTGTTGGGACATATCGCACAAAAAAGCCGGATAGTAAAATCCGACCTGAAATTGACAATATAATTGTCGAATATAGCGGTTTTAATTACTTAAGCAGCAAACCGTTCCAACAACTCCTCACGCTGTAAAGAAGATAACTCCAACAACAAAGAAGCATATTCTTGAGGTGGTAACTGCAACATCGGCTCAACAATCGCCAACAACTGCTCATCTAACTCCCCAAACCGCGCTTTGAGCAAATTTTCCACAACTTGACGTTGCCCTTGCTCCATACCTTGCTCAATACCGCGACGTTCGGTTTTTTGTTCCCATTCTAAATAAGCTTGTGATAATTGCATAATTAATTCCCTATCTTCTTGTTCAACTAAGCTACTTGCTTCTATGCTAATCTTCCAAGTCGCTAATAGTTGTAAAATCGTAGAGCGTCTTGGATCTTCTACATCAAAACCAATTACCTCATCAATTGCTTGCTGTTGGATGATTCCTTTACCGAATATTCTCAACCACAAAGTTTCTGGTGTTCGGGGTAGTTTATTTATGGCGATAATTGCTGTTTTTAAGCCTTCCCCCAAAAAATACATACCTTGCAACCAATCTTCACTTTCAAAAGCATTAAACTTTGTAAGCAAGTCATCGGATGCAGAAGGAGTAATAATCCATAACTGTGGAAGTTCGTCTTCTGAAACAGTTTTTTCTTCACGCTTAGCTCGGCGTTCAAAATCACTAATTACATGAATTAACTTATATAAACAACTACGAACTTCCGAAGAACTAGGTTGATTGCGAAAGGGTTCAAACAAACATGGTTTGGTGGTAAATTTCGCAATAATTCCCAAATATTCTGCATTTACACTCGGTTGATTTGATGGGGAAAACCAAATATCAATAAATTTTGGTTCTCCTGGAACCTCAAAATTTGTTTTCACCTCCCCCAAGGGAGTTAAAAATTCTTCAAAAAATTGCTTAGCAAATTGGTCAAATGGAGTTCTACTCATTTAAATGCACTTACCTGGATAGTTTAATTGTACTATAAAAGTGCATGGTGATTTTCACATAATTTTCATTACCAATCAAAATAAAGGGAGACGTTGCGCCCTGCAACGTCTCTACATTATTTATATGTATTTACACCTACCACAACCTTTGAATGGGGTAATTATCAAAAACCTCATCAATGCTCGCAAGTGGTATTTTCTCCACAATCGCTTGAGCAATTAAAAGTCTGTCAAAAGGGTCTTTATGATGTGGTGGTAAGTTATTTAAAGCGTAAATATGATTTAATTCAATAGGTAAAAGTTGTAGATTATTTACACGCTGTTGGTTGTCAATCAAAGTAGGGAGATTTGAATTTAGGTTGAGCTTACCCAGTTGAAATTTGATTTGCATTTCCCAAACACTAGCTAAGCTAAACAACAACGTGTTGTTAGTATCGTTGATTATGTTATAAACTTTTTTAGAAATTTTTTCGGAGCTACTTGCCCACCAAATGAGAACGTGTGAGTCCAATAGTAGTTTCATTGCTCACCCATCCAAAATTCATCTGGTAAAGGGTCGTTAAAGTCTTCACTCATCCAAATTTCCCCTCGGTTTAAGTCCGCTACCCGTTGCTTTACTGCTTGGCTTTGAACTTGTTGAGATTGAGTATGTCTTTGCACCAAAAATTCCGCAAAATCTAGCAGCGTCTGTTGTTGCTCTGGTGGTAAGTTTTGCACTTTGACAATTAATGCTTCAGTTATATCCAGTGTTCGGGAAGTCATAGTTCACTATAAGTTATGCTCTAAGATTAATATTACTATTCTATCCTCGAAGCAGGAGGGTATAAAATCCCACTGTGTGTACGGT
The DNA here is from genome assembly GCA_038525335.1 of Cyanobacteria bacterium J06621_15. Lineage (GTDB taxonomy): Bacteria > Cyanobacteriota > Cyanobacteriia > Cyanobacteriales > Nostocaceae > Rivularia. The sequence goes on from JBCBHT010000006.1 coordinate 43,727, forward strand.
GCTAGTAATTGGCTGGAGTCAAAAACCTCATTCAATTACCTCTCCCTCTCTCCCTCACTCCCTCACTCACCCCCTCTTTATTAGAGCATCCCGCAAAGCAACATAATCATCCCAAGTTGCAGAATGCCACTGGCACAAAGGAGGAATAACTAAGTTTTGTTGGGTTGTTGACATTATAAATTCAACTTTTAATTTTTTACCTGTGACTTTATTTTAAATCACATCCGCGAAAGTCCGTTCCATCTTGCGGAAATACCAAATACCGCTGAAAAATAACAAGATTACTAATAATAAAGACAGCGCAAACCCCGGTAAATATAATCTTGATTCACCTCCTAAAATTGCCCAACGAAAGCCATCAATTACCCCTACCATCGGATTCAAAGAGTAAATTAATCGCCATTCTTCTGGTACAATACTGCTACTAAATCCTACCGGCGAGGCATACAAACCAAACTGGACGATAAACGGCACAATATATCGGAAATCTCGATATTTCACGTTTAAAGAACACAGCCACAAACCAGCACCCGTGGAAGCCGCAAAAGCAATAACAATAAACAATGGCAGAGTTAAAATCCGCCAACTCGGTACGAAATTGTACCAAGCCATTAACCCTAATAAAATCATTCCCGAAACCATAAAATCCACAAAGCTGACTACAACAGCACTTGTGGGTACTACTAAACGAGGAAAATATACTTTTGAGATTAAATTAGCGTTGCTAATCAAACTGCTACTGCATTCACTCAGGGAATTAGCAAAAAACTGCCAAGGTAACATTGCCGAGAAAACTAAAATCGGATAAGGGGCACCCTCAGAAGGTAACTTTGCTAAATTACCAAAGACTACGGTAAATACTACCATTGTCAAAAAAGGACGAATTAACGCCCAAGCAATACCAATAATTGTCTGCTTATAACGTACTAAAATATCTCGCCAAGCAAGGAAATAAAATAATTCCCGGTAACGCCAAATATCTTTCCAGTATTGCTTTTCAGTACGTCCGGCTTCTATAATTAATTCCGGTTTAGAAACGCTTCCTCGGAGGCTCATGTAATTATTTTTTTTGGATTAAAAGTTAATATACAGTTAATATAGGGATGCGTTCTCCACTTACCTCGTCTCTAAATCGACGCAAAATATTTAAATCCGAGATTTTTAGCTTGTTTGCGGCTGAACTCACTTATAGAAGGATTTCCGTCTGGATGAATTAACCCAGTTGCTTGCTGCCAAAGTTCGGGTGGTGCAACAGATAATTGATAAGAATTCTCATGTTTGCGGACGTGATACCATTTCTTTTCCTGACACTCTTTGCACCAAAAAGCCTCCAACCATTCACCTTGGAGTGAAACTGCTGTTTTTGTATTCACTAATATCATTGCATTACGACGGCTCAAACCCCGTTGCTGGAGTTGTCCAGCTTTATCTGCAAATAAAGGGTACTTTTTTGATAAAGTATCCATATAACAATTATGTATTGGACAGTAGATAGCACGTCTTTTTGAACGCTTCCGATTTCGGTCACACCTTTTCTTCACTTCGGCCTCCTCGAACGATTACAATACACCAGAAGAAGGTTGCGTTGGATAGACTGAGATTCTAAGAATCATCTAATTCAAAGAACCATCAAAGTCCAGTGCCATTTATTAATATTGAGTTATTTAGTAGTTAATATAGAAGTTATCTCTTAATGGTTGAAAGATAATTTAATATTTATCAAACTTCAACTTTTAACCATCAACGACTTTATTTATTTCCTACTTTATAAAATCGCTTGATATAGAACTTCTAAGTATTCCTTAGAGATAACATCAAGTGTAAAATTTGACTGTAGATAATTCCGACCAGATTTACCCATGCTATCTGCTAATTGCTGTTCGTTCTTCAGTTGACGAATGAACATCGCAAGTGCATGACTGTTGTTATTAACAAAGGTACTACCGCATTTAGCTTTTGCAATTAATTGCTTCAGATATGAATTCTCCGGACAAATTACTGCAACTGCTCTTCCTGCTGCTAAAGCTGAATAAAGTTTACTTGGGGCTACTAAGTTTTCAAATCCTGCATTCACGCTTACTAAAGATAAGTCGCAAGCTGTTAGTGAATAAGGTAGCACATTTTTATCTTGATACGGTAGAAATACGAATTGTTTTTCTAACCCTAAACGATTTACCTCCTGAATTAACTCTTTACGTTTAACGCCACCACCGACACATACAAACTGAATTGCCTCATCTTGCAGTTCTTTTGCGACATCTATGATGGTGTCAATATCATGACACCGACCCATGTTACCAGAGTATAGTACGGTAAATTTGTTAACTAGATTATATTTCTGTGCAAACCAGTTCTTTTTTTTGTTTATTGGGGTAATTAAGTTTGGATCTGCCCAACTGTGAATTACGGAAATTTTGCTAGCAACCTCCGGATAATTAGCTATTACCTGCTGTTTCATAGCTTCGGAGAGAACCACTATTTTCTTCGCTTTGCGCCAAACTTGTTTATTTACAAATTGCCAACATCTCGCTACCCAGTGATTTTTAGGGATTACCTTCAAGGCGATCGCAATATCGGGGTACAAATCGTAAAGCAAGCAAACGTAAGGAATCCGAAAGAGCAAGTTGGCTAAATATCCTAAAATTGGTAGAAACGGTGGCGCTGTAGTCAACAACAACACATTGCGCGATCGCCAAATTTTAAGAATATAAATTGCTGCACGCAAGGTGAACAAAACTCCATTAAGAGTCTTACCGCGAATCCGATTTGACCACATTCGAGTAATACGCGAGCGTTTAATTCTGACTTGATAAAATCTCTCTAGGGATGGAGCCTTAGTAGTCGCGAACGCATATCCAGGCTGTCCGGTAAAAACACTAATATCTAATCCATCTTGCCCTAAATGTCTAACAAGCTCTTCAATTAACTGTCCTGTAGCGGCATAATCGGGAGGATAAAACTGGGTAATAACAGCCAATTTTATAGACTGTTGAGTATTAAATAATTGTCGATACTTACTTTGAAGAACTAGAGAATTGATATTTTGAGATGTTTGATTTTTGTTGTTACCTAATTCTGAATCTATTGTTTCACGAAAAAAGTATTTCCACATTTAAGTGTATCCCCTAACCGCCGACTGAATATTTTTCAAATTAAGAAATATTCGCATTGAAAATTCACGAAGGAAGATGGAAGATGGAAGAAGAACTCACGTTTTAAAACGGCTAAGCATGAAACAAGGACGTAAATATTCCCTTGCGCTATGCGCCTTAAAATATTATTTTTTTCAATAATATCGTTTTAGACTCATAACGCGCATTTTTTAAAAATATATTACCGCTCAAACCTTCTTCCTTCTTCCTTCTTCCTTCTTCCTTCTTCCTTCTTCCTTCTTCCTTCTTCCTTCTTTTATAATTAAAAAAAATTATTGAATGCGGACAATTAAAACCTTTATTAATAAAAATTTTAAGCTAACTATTATTTTACATATTTAGCTATAATATGATTGCTATTATTAATACATTCACGTATTAAGTATTTTTAAAATACATTTTTTATGTTTATTCGGCATATTTAATTTTTATTAACTACACTCGGGCGGGCAGGGATGCCCACTCCACAAGACTTTTAGAATATAAGTCTGTACCTCATTTACCTGTAAAGTGGTGTAAATCAAAATATTCTTGAATGAAAAAAAATATATAACAGCAATCAAAATGTAGAGACGTAGCATTCTACATCTCTACAAATGTCTTATAATTAAAACTATTAATTTTCTCCGCGTTTACCTCAAATAGCTAATAAGCATTAATTTATCTCGCCCAACCACTTAATCTCCAAACAGTAATAAAGAAAACTCCGCCAATTAAAGCACCCAAAATCCACTTTACAGCATTCTTTAATAAAGCCATCCGTCGAGAAGATTTATTGTTATCAGCTTGATTTTTTAATCTTTGTTTGGCTTGAGTTAATTCTGATAATATTTGGCTTTTTACTTCTTCAGGATTTTCAGCTTCAATTTTCCTTCCTTGACGTTTAAGAACATTATTTAATTGTTCTGATGTCGCTTTACCAACTCTCTGTTCAATCTGCTCTGCTTGGGATAATCTTTGATTGTATGCATTATTAATTTGAGCAACATTATTGTTATTTAATCTTACGGTATTCATCACACCGATAGGAATTAATAATAAATACAAAATCCCAATCACCAAGGTTAACCAAGATAATATTTTAACTAAAAGAGCTTCCCATTTACCGCGCCAATCAAGCCCTCCTGCGAAAACTAACATAAAACCGAATAAAGGTATGGGTGTACGTTCAACTAACATTCCCATTGTTTTGAATTCCCAAGCCGGATTCATGAAGTTTGGTGGGATAAATAGCTCAATAAAGTCTAATGAAGACAATATCAACAGACAATATCCCACTACTCGGAAAATAGGAATCCACAATTTTAGGTTGAAACTACCTTCCTGTATAGATTCTACGGCTCGACTCAATTGAGCAAGTTCTGACTTAATAAAATTAAAATTTTCTGGTTCTTTCATAACTGTAATAATCGGAAGATTCGTAATAACTAAAAATCATGGTTTTGGGAAACGAGGTTGCCACCATTTATACCAAGACAGCCAAGCATTTTCTAAAGTCTGAACGGCAACTTTGGGTGACGAGTAATCTTTTATAGGTACTGACATATGCGCCCATAGACAACGTTTATCTAAAAGTTCTTCTTTCCCAAGCAACCATGAAACCAAACGTTGGGGTTGCAAATCATGTAAATAACGGTTTTGCATATACTGCGTAAAAGTAAGGGTAGCACCACCTCTAGGGTTGATACAGGTACTTAAATAAGCTCGCTGCTGATTTTCTATTCCCACTAAATAAAAACCTACTTCATCTCGATAGCGTTCGATACTAGAAGATAAAGCTGGTTTATTATCTCCTAGAAGCACGGAAAAATTTCCCCCTGGTAATGTCAAGTAGCGCATTTCAATATCTAAATTTGAATTATTGCGTTTATATCGATAATGCTTTTGAGCGATAAATTGAGTCTCTTCCGAATTTGGCTGAAACTGAATTTTGCTCTGTTGCCATTGCGGTAACGGTACTTCACTAGGGAAAGTAAAAGAGCTTAATTTCGGTTTACCTGGAAGAGGAAACAAGACAACTTTTCCTAAAACCAAAAGGACACTACCAAAAGTTAAGGATAAAAGTGGGATACGAATTTTTTGCCAGTTAAATTTCACTTTTATAAGCAAACAGGAATTAGAATTTAGAGAATAAGGAATTGAGAATCTATTAATAATTTATATGCGTAGCACTGCAACGTCTTTATAGATATCGGTATTTATCTATAATTTTGCAAAAGGCTGTTAAACATATTTCTACATTTCATAGAATTGGTACCACAAACTTTTAAACTCTACGGTGACATACTCAAGTTACAGGCTTCGGTGGACTTTTCTTCTTTTTACCAAGTAAAAGTAAGCAGAAGTATCCAAACACAGACACGGTAATCAATGAAAATACCAGGGAGCCGTCACCCATATGCCAATAATCAAATGCTTGTTTATCACCTTGATTTACTAAGATAGCCATCAAGGCAACTCTAAACCCATTAATGATAAAAGCTAAAACTACCGCGATTATAGGTACAAGGATTTTCTGCCATCTTTTCATCGGGAACATAATTAGAGCAATTATTGCGAAACCCAGTAAATGAAAAATTTGGTCTATTCCTGAACAGGGTAAGTTTACTACTACACTCTCTGAAGGTAGAGAGATATGTACTCCATTACGAGAAACTTGGAAACCCGTATACCATAAAATAACAGTGGAAAATTTAGCAGTGACTAAAGATAAATCTAATATAGATGGAGGTAGTAATTTTGGTGCTGCCAGAAAACACAGTGCGAATAACTCTCCACCGTATTGCTTCAAACCTTTAAACCCGGAAGCTATCAGCGCCAAGCCTAAAGCCGAAACAATGGGAAACAAATGCGCTACACCACCTGTATTTATAGGAAATGCACTCTTAAAAAGTGCCAAGACAATCAGTATTAAACCACAAAAGCTGGCAAAAATTCCGCTTTCAAAATTTAATTTATTTCTTTTGTCCCAAATTAATGAAGATATGGCAATCCAAAATACAAAACTGGCACCTAAAAGACTCGCTTGCTCGGCTTTCCAAGCAACACTTAGGTGAACTAAAATTAATCCGGCTCCTATTCCTAAGAGCCAGTATTGTGAATTTCTCAACTGATTTAATTTAGGTGCCAAAGTATTCGGTATAGATTTCATTTGTTATATTTTTATCTCTGCACGCAATCAAATGGTAAATGATATCAAGTTCATTCACTATCTTTTATCGGTTAAAACATTATAAAAATTAGTTGTAACTCTCAAATAGAACCAACTATAATTTTTATATAGTTTTTAATTTCTGAGAAAACGCAAGAATCATCATACATCTTAATCATTAATAGCGATGTTAATATCAAGACAATATAGGAAAATATCTTGCTACTAACGATAGTATTTTTAATATCAAATTTTGTTAACTAAATAATAACGTTGTTAATCAGGATTTATACAATTGTTTCGAGACATCCCATAAACCATTGTAAATATTAAACAGAGATGAAAATAATTATCATTAGCAAGAATGAATAGTTAGCCTTATCCGGTTTTAATCTTTTACAGATAAACTTGTAAAGTTTTAAGCATTGCTGAACCAAAATATTAATTAAGGATATTAGATAGTATTTTCAATATTTAAACAGGATTCATAGATAATGTATAAGGGTTCTGCTTTCTATTTTTTAGAATACAAGTTGTAAAGCCTAAATTCATAGCTAAATACTGTGACGCTTAGAAAATTAACTGACTTATATTTTTTTGCGCTAATAGATTTAATTTATTTGCAACTAACCAAGCACAAGAATAATTAAATATCATTATTCATTTCATAATTTTACTTGCAGTTAAACTGTTTTTAATCAAAGACTATTAGTGTTAATAGCATTAATATTTATCGTTCCCTATTTTAAGGCAATCAGCACTTACCTTAGCTTAAATTATCTAGTTAATCTACAGAAAATTGGCACTACATAGTTATTTAATAACGTAGTGTTTTGACGAATATTATAATCGTCAATATAGATTTGGATTGAAAAAAACTGATTTGATGAACGTTAAATCAAGACTAAAAAAATCAAATAAAGAAATTACAAAAAAGTTATAAAAGTTCTTGTGTTTTGTTTTATTTTTGATAAATATAGGGAGTTAGAGAAAACAAAGTAAAGGTAATTTATCTTTCTCTGTTACTAACTAAAATAGGTTACTTGTTCTAAATTCCTAAATTACTTATTGACATCAATTCCAGTTAAATATCTATCCGTGTTTTAATGCACCATGCAAATATGAACTGTGTATTTTCTACGGATGAATAATAACTAATTTAACTGATTTGGTAGAGCATTAACCTTGCCAAAATAAATTAGCTGGGGATTTATTTCAAGTACGTTCATAAACAATAGGATCTAATCTGCCAATGAAACTACGAAAGCTATTACTTGCAACTGCTGTTGCTGTTATTCCTTTTGTTGCTGCTGCTCCTGCAAAAGCGTTTACTCTTTCTTACGATGTATCTGATTTCGAGACTAATATTGGTGAAACTAGCATTGCTGATGATGGTTCTACTAATTCCAACGCAATTTTTGGCGCACAGCCATCAAGTGATATTGCCAATCAAGCTAGTTACCCTCGCACAGCTGCATCTGGCTTGAATTACACTATTTATGACATAAACTTCAGTAATTCTACCACAAACCAAGCTACCTCTACTGGACTTACCCCAGGTTCAGCCGGTGGAGACATCGCTAGCACCAGCAACCTATATGTTGAAGGCGATCCAAATGGTGTTGGCCAAAGTGTAAATGCTTCATACTGGGGTATTGACAGTCAAGATAACAATGGTTCCGGTGGTGAGGATAATACGACTCGCAATGCGCTTTTAATTGCCTTTGATAGACCTGTTAAAGGCTTTGGGGTAGACTTAATTGACTTTGAAAGTGATAGTGCTTTCACGGAGGGTCAAGTTTATATTTATAATGGCGATGCTAATCAAGCTGATGCAGTGTTTAATATTGATACTGCTAACTGGTCTGGTGACAATCCAAATGGTAAAAATGGGAACAGAGCCATAAACTTTATTAATGTTGCTGGAACTGGCGGCACGACCTTTGATAGAGTTGCTTTCGTTCTCGGAGACGACAATGGTGGGAATGCTCTTAACGAAGCTTGGGCTGCCGGTAATTTTCGATTTGCAGCAAGTGACGTTGAACAAGTTCCCGAACCTTTAACCATCTTGGGTTCAATAGCTGCAATTGGCTTCGGTACTGCTTTGAGAAAGAAATTGCTTGGTGCTGAGGCTGCTGAGTAGTATTGACTTAAGTCAAATGTTTGCTGCTTTATAGCTAGTAAGGTTTTTAGTATTTTTGCTTTGTATTGGGTCATCTTGTTCGTTAATACAAATAGCGAGCAAGATGCTCCCAGTACAATGTATTTGTGATAATACGAACAAGTTAAGATGCTTTTGCTAGTTAAGGTTGTAATGCAGCAAATATTACTGTCCTATATAGATGTAGCAATCGGATGGGGAATAGGGACGTGGAGTTATTGCTATGACTAGCGCATAGTTTTATAGCGAGCGCGTCTCTATTACCTGATATTTAGTATTGTCCGATATTTACCACATATTATTTCTTATTTAAATAGTGTATGTAAATTTAATAGCTTTTTAACCATTAATTATTACTATAAAAGAAGTGAAAAAAGCGTGATTTTATATTACGTTTTCTTTGATTCGCTGGGATTAATTGTCGAAGAAATGCAGTAATTAATTACAAAATTTACTGCTGTCTGCAAAAAAATAGCTGTAATTTTAACGAAATCAATAAGTAATATGAAAGTCAAATCTTTGTTGTTTGCCTTGACAGCAAGTCTACCTTTATTGGCAATTTTGAAGGTAGGAGCAGCTCGTGCGTTCACTTTCAATACTGGTTACGATGGGAACACTTCCTACGGTGGCACTAACCCAGATAACAATAGCAATACTGTAATTCCTCTTGGCAGCAGAACCAATTCTACTGTTGCTTACAATTCCTACTTAAGTAATATTGGTGTTACTGCTGGTAATGGCTCAACCATTGATGAAAGTTTTGAAAATATTAATTCCTCAAAACTTAATAACAGCGGTAATAATCCCGGTTACAGTACTGCTGCGGCTAATAGTAATGGTGTTCCTATCGATGGATTAACGCTAAGCTTGTCCCACCCTGGAACTACGAATGTTGCTGCGACTAACTATACAGCGACCTTTAGCTACACCACAAAAGCTGATGGAAGCTCTGCAACTGATGGTGGACAAACCTTAGTACAACAGGCTAACGATGCGAATGGTGTGACTAACGCTGGTACTTATCCAACTGATGGCGTTAAAGGTATCTCGATTAACAGTAGAAACAACTTCACAATTAGCTTGAGTCAGGATATTTCCAACTTTAGCTTCTGGGGTAGTGACTTGGGAGATAGCAGTAATATTTTAACTGTTGAGTTATATGACGATGGCAATCTAGTTGGCTCAAGAGCAATAGACTACTTGAATAATGGAGCTAGTGATAGTACAAATCCTGGTGATTCTTCGGTATTCTTCTTTGGTGCGAATGCTGATGAACTTGTTCCTGGTGGTGCTTATGACCCAGATCCAGATGAATTTTTTGACGAGATTAGATTAGTCTCCTCTGCCAATAGTCCTGATGGAAGTGGTTTTACTTCAGACGCGATTGGTTTAGATCAATTCACCTTCGCAGTTGACGGTATAGCTAGTACTTCTCAAGGTGAAGCAGTTCCCGAACCTCTCACCATATTGGGTTCCATCGCTGCTCTTGGCTTTGGTGCAAAGTTGAGAAAGAAGTTACGTGGTGCTGAAGCTGCTGAGTAATCGCAGTTTGGGATTGAATAAATTTGTAGAGACATAGCATTGCTAAATCATTTGTGAGATTTTATACTCTAAACGGATTAATTATTGTAGGTTGGGTTGAGGTACGAAACCCAACAAAAACCTACTTACTGTTGGGTTTCACTTCATTCAACCCAACCTACGAAAAGTTAAGTTTTTAGCCGTTGGGAGTATAGAAACCCGGTTTTTTGGAAAACCGAGTTTCTGGCACCTACCTTTCTCGCGATTCATCTAAGATTGCTATAGCATTGCTATGTCTCTATATTATTTTTGAATAAAGAAATTAAATTGTATTTTATTTTCAAGATTGTCTTCTAGTTTATCAATGTAAAAATACCCTTGTGATAATTTGGTAAGGACTTAAATACAAATAAAAAAATGTTTGCTACAGATACCTTACTTTCACTGTTTACTGTACTTACTCTTCCGAAATTTAGGAAGGATAATTCAGAGAAACAGAGAAAGCCGCATTCTTTTTCAAAAAGTAAAAATAAATTTTGTAGCTAAATTCGAGATACGCGATAATATCATAAATTTACGATTCACAATATTTGGGTTTGGGATTGTGACCAATAATTCAGAAGTAACTACTAATTCTCATAAATCTTCCATAGCACAGGGAAGTATGATTCCTCTCCCTGCTTTATATCAGCCTCAATCTTTTACTCCATCTCTAGAAGAACAAAAAGATGATTGGAGTCCGAGTCAAATCTTGGGTTTTCTCAAAAGAAGAGCGCTAGTTATTGCGGGGGTGGCTACTCTAGTAATGGCCGGGGTTGCTGCCAAGACATTTACAGAAAAACCGATATATCAAAGCGATTTTCTGATGTTAGTAGAACCTCTTAAAGATGAAGACCAGTGGAAGAATATCACTTCTCCTCTTGGTGATGACAACTTACCCAAATCCGGTTTAGATTATGAAAGTCAAATACTTGTACTTAAAAGTCGCGAGCTACTTGATAAAGCCATCAATAATTTAAAACCTATATACCCAAATATTAGTTTTAATTCTTTAGCCTCAAACCTTAATATTAATCGTTATCGTAAAACAAAGGCTCTAAATGTTAGCTATAGCAGCCCGGATGCCAAGAAAGTAAAAGTTGTACTAGATGCAATAGCTCAAAGTTATTTAAATTACAGTCTACAAGAGCGTCAAACTGAATTACGTCAGGGCTTACAGTTTGTAGAAGAAAAATTACCTCCCCTGAGAAATCGCGTAGATAAACTGGAAAATCAAATCAAAACTTTCCGGCAAAAGTATAATTTTTATAACCCTGAGTCTGAATTAGGGTTAATTACCGGACAACTTTCCAGTTCAATTGAAAAGCGACAGTCAATTGATACTGAGTTAGCTACACTCCGCGCTAATTTAGCTAGCTTACAAGCAAACCCTGGACAATTAGCAGTACTCAATAACGCTAAACTATACCAGAATTTACTCAGTCAGGTACGCCAGTTGGAAGCTGAAATTGCTCAAGAATCTGCTCGTTTCCGAGATGCTAACCCACGGATGCAAACCTTTTTAGATAGACGACAAAGACTTTTGCCGTTACTACAACAGGAAGCAGAACGGATTTTGGGTGTACAGTTGGCTGGAGTAGTAACTCAAATTCAGCTTTTAGAAGTACGAAGTCAAGAACTTGCTAAAATTGAAAGACAATTACAATTAAGAAGCCAACAGTTGCCTGTTTTAGAAAAACGATTTATCGGACTACAGCGAAATCTTAAATTTGCTACAGATAGTCTGAACCGTTTTCTTGCTACTCGCGAAACTCTACAAATCGCGATCGCGCAAACGGAACTTCCGTGGAAGCTGATTCAACAAGCAAATCAGCCTTTACTTCCTATGTCCCCAAATATTACTCGTAACTTATTAATGGGATTGGTTGCCAGCACAATTTTGGGTGTTGGTGCTGGTGTGATATTTGAAAGAATGGATGACACTTATCATAGTGTAGATGAACTTAAAGAGCGGGTGAAATTTCCTTTGTTGGGAACAATTCCTGTTGAAAAAGAATTGGCAAGAATGGAACAGGAGAATAAAAAGGCAAAAGATATTAAGCGAAAGCGCTCTAAAAAAGAAGTACAAGATGTGCTTACCAATGATAATAGTATTTTGCCGGAAATGGAACTTCCTGAATCTGCAATTCCTCAACCTAAAACCAATATTGAATCCTCGCAATTTTGGGAAGCTTTTCAGGTGCTGCTCAATAATATTCGATTGCTTGGTTCTGACAATCCGATTCGTTCTATAGTTATCAGTTCTTCTATGCCTGGAGAAGGAAAAAGCACGGTATCATACTATTTGTCTCAGATAGCTGCATCAGTAGGCTTAAAAGTACTGCTTGTAGATACTGATATGCGTAATCCCAGTATCCATAAAATGGCAGATTTAACTAATTTATGGGGATTGAGTAGTTTAATATCTGGAGACTTTTCAGTAGAACAAGCGATTCAAAAGATTCCTAACAGTCAATGCTCCGTAATTACCGCTGGTATGAGACCCCCCGACACTATCAAGTTGCTTTCTTCTGAAAAAATGAAGCGCATAATGATGCAATTACAAGTAGAATATGACTTGGTGATTTACGACGCTCCTCCCTTATCCGGATTAGCCGATGCAAGTATTGTAGCAACTCATACCGACGGTGTAGTTGCGGTAGCTAGGATAGATAAAACAAATAAAACCACATTTTCCAAAGCTTTGGATGGCTTAAAAATTTCTCCAATTAATGTATTAGGAATTGTAGCCAACAGCGATAAACACAAATACAAAGGCTATGACAAGTATTATTATTACTAAGCATTAGCTAAGTAATAATAAAATCTGATGTTTTAAATATGACTTTAAAAAACAATATATTTGGGTAGAATAGGTGAGTAAGGATGAGGGTTAAACTTCAGAAGCTCTGACTTTCATCAACAATGAAAGAACTTTCTGTTACCAGCCTCGGTTAATGGTAGTAACTCAATTTATTGGAAACAATGGCTAACTTTGAACTACAAATTCTGCACGCAGCAGACCAAGAAGCAGGAATTCCCGCTCTTGATGATGCACCCCGCTTCAGTGCAGTTCTCAATGCTCTGAAAGACGATTACACGAATACTTTAATTCTCTCTTCCGGTGATGCTTACATCCCCGGTATTTTCTTAGATGCTTCTGCTGACCCTTCTTTAGCTCCTTTATTAGGTAAAGAGGGTGAAGGACGCGGTGATATTGCTATTCAAAACGAACTGGGATTCCAAGCAATTGCTTTAGGAAACCACGAGTTTGACTTTGGTCCTGAATTTGTAGCTTCTGTAGTTGCTCCCGATGGTGCATATACCGGTACAAACTTCCCTTACCTGAGTTCTAACCTCAATTTCAGTGCTGATGCTGACTTATCACCTTTAGTAGCAGCTGATGGTCAAGAAGCTAGCACAATTGGCGGTAAGATTGCTGGTAATACAATTGTTACAGTTAATGGTGAAAAAATTGGTGTTGTTGGTGCAACAACTCCAACTTTAGGAAGTATTTCTTCCCCTGGAGATGTTGTAGTTAATCCAGCAGACTCTACTGATATTGATGCGCTAGCAGCAGAAATCCAGAATTCGGTTGATAGCTTATTAACAGCTAACCCAGATATCAATAAAGTTGTTTTGCTGTCTCATATGCAGCAAATCGCTATTGAAGAAGAATTGGCTGGCAAACTCAAGAATGTAGATATCATCATGGCTGGTGGTTCTAATACTCTCTTGAGCGATTCTACCGACCGTTTGAGAGATGGTGATTCTTCTGAAGGTGCTTATCCTATTCTCAAAACTGATGCTGACGGTAAGCCTGTTGCAGTTATTAATACCGACGGTAACTACAAGTATGTTGGTCGTTTGGTAGTTGAATTTGATGAAAACGGTGAAATTATCACCGATAGCATCGACCCCAACGTTAGCGGTGCTTACGCTACAGACGAGGCTGGTGTTACAGCAGTTGGTGGTACTCCCGACCCTGAAATCGTAGCAATTACAGATGCTTTACGCGATGTAATTACTGAGTTAGAAAGTAACTTCTTCGGCGTAACCGATACATTCCTCAACGGAACTAGAGGTAGCGTTCGTACTGAAGAAACCAACTTGGGTAATTTAAGTGCTGATGCTAACTTGGCGATCGCCAAGCAAACTGACCCCAGCGTCATGGTTTCCATCAAAAATGGTGGTGGTATCCGGGACAACATCGGTAGAGTTGTTACACCTCCTGGTGCAACCGAACCCCAATTTTTACCTCCAGAAGGAAATGAATTAGCAGGTAAGCCGAATGGTGGTATTTCTCAGGTTGATATCCAAGATTCCCTTCGCTTCAACAATGGTTTAACTTTGTTAACCGCAACTGCTGAAGAATTACTAGCTATCATTGAGCATAGTGTATCAGAAAGTGCTGATGGTGCAACACCAGGACGCTTTCCTCAAATCAGCGGTTTGAAGTTCAGCTTTGATAAAGACTTACCCGTAGGTGATAGAGTCCAGTCTTTGGCTGTTGTTGATGAAGACGGTTTCATTGTTGATGTGATTGCTGAAAATGGCGAATTACAAGGTGATGCAAATCGCGAAATTCGTTTGGTAACATTAAGCTTCCTTGCTGGTGGTGGCGATAGCTATCCCTTCCCTCAGCGCGATGTAGTTCAGCTAGCTCAAGAAGACGATGCTATACGTACTGGTGCTGCAACTTTTGCGGAAAATGGTTCCGAACAAGATGCTTTAGCTGAATACTTAGCAGCTAACTTCTCCGAAGAAAATCCTTTCAGCATGGAAGATGTTGCACCCGCAGAAGATATGCGGATTCAAAACTTAGACTTCCGTGAAGACACAGTTTTAGTACCGGAAACCTTCACCCTACAACTTCTACATACAGCTGACCAAGAAGCAGGTATTCCTGCTCTAGAAGATGCACCAAACTTCTCAGCAGTTCTTAACGCTTTGAAGAACGAAGATGCAGATAGTGACGGAAACGCAGATTACGAGAATACTCTGCTTTTATCTTCTGGTGATGCTTACATTCCCGGTATCTTCCTAGATGCTTCTGCTGACCCCTCCTTAGCTCCTTTACTGGGTAAAGAAGGTGTAGGTCGCTCTGACATTATTATTCAAAACGAACTCGGATTCCAAGCAATTGCTTTAGGAAACCACGAGTTTGACTTAGGTACTGAATTTATTGCTGATGTAATTTCTCCCGATGGTGCATATCCTGGAGCAAATTTCCCTTACCTAAGCGCAAACCTTGACGCTAGTACGGATGCTAATTTAGCACCTTTAGTTACTGCTGACGGACAAGAAGCTAGCGATATTCCTGGAAAAATTGCTGGCAACACAATCGTTACAGTAAATGGTGAAAAAATCGGTGTTGTTGGTGCAACAACTCCTACTTTAGGTTCTATTTCCTCTCCTGGAGATGTTACTGTCAAGCCAATGGATTCTGCTGATATCGATGCATTAGCAGCAGAAATTCAAGCAAGTGTTGACAGCTTGTTAGCAGCTAATCCCGACATCAACAAAGTTGTTTTGCTGTCCCATATGCAGCAAATCTCTATTGAAGAAGAATTAGCTACCAAGCTCAAGAACGTAGACATCATCATGGCTGGTGGTTCCAATACCCTCTTGAGTGATGATACTGATACCTTAAGAGATGGAGATACATCTGAAGGTGCTTACCCAATTATTAAAACTGATGCTGACGGTAAGCCAGTTGCAGTTGTCAATACCGATGGTAATTATAAGTACGTTGGTCGATTGGTAGTTGACTTTGATGCCAGAGGCGAAATCATCACCGATAGTATCGACCCCAATGTCAGCGGTGCTTACGCTACAGACGATGCAGGCGTTGCAGCAGTTAACGGTACTCCAGACCCCGATATTGTGGCAATTACTGACGCTTTAAGTAATGTAATTACCGATTTAGAAAGCAACTTCTTCGGTGTTACCGATACATTCCTCAACGGAACCAGAGGTAGCGTTCGTACTGAAGAAACCAACTTGGGTAACTTGACTGCTGATGCTAACTTAGCTGCTGCAAAAGCCGCTGATGATTCAGTTGTCATCTCCATCAAGAACGGCGGCGGTATCCGCGATAATATCGGTAGAGTTGTAACTCCTCCTGGTGCTACCGAACCTCAATTCTTACCTCCCGAAGGAAACGAATTAGCTGGTAAGCCAGAAGGTGGTATTTCTCAGGTTGATATCCAAGATACCCTCCGCTTCAACAACGGTTTAACATTGTTAACCGCAACTGCTGAAGAACTATTAGCTATCATCGAACACGGTGTATCAGAAACCGCTGATGGTGCAACACCAGGACGTTTTCCTCAAGTTAGCGGTTTGAAGTTCAGCTTCGATCAAGATTTACCTGCTGGAGACAGAGTACAGTCTTTAGCGGTTGTTGATGAAAACGACGAAATTATCGATATCATTGCTAGAGACGGTGAATTACAAGGTGATTCTAGCCGTACCTTCCGTCTCGTAACCTTGAACTTCCTTGCTGGTGGTGGCGACGGTTATCCATTCCCCGACCGCGATGTAGTACAGTTAGCTCAAGAAGACACCGCTCCTCGTACTGGTGCTGCTACTTTTGCAGAAGATGGTTCCGAGCAAGATGCTTTAGCTGAATTCTTGGCTGCAAACTTCTCTGAAACAAACCCCTTCAGCACAGAAGATGTTGCTCCAGAATTAGATATGCGGATTCAAAACTTAGACTTCCGCGAAGATACTGTATTACCTGTATTACCTCCAGTCGTTACAGCAGATGTTGATGGAACTACAGTTGAAGCAATCGACCTAACTGGTTTCGATACTAAACCAAAAGTAACAGTAGATTACACCATCACTCGGGAAGCTGCTTTCGAGAACGAAGTCTACTTCTACGCGGTCGATGATATCAACGGTAATGTCAATGGCGTTAATGTTGGTGACGAAGGTTATATAGAAGCAGCGATGAAGAACCTTGTTTCTCCTGAATTTTCCACCAGCAACAACAATACAGAAAGTGGAACTCTTGAATTCAACTCTGGTTCTATTGTCGTTCCCGTAATTATTGCTGATGGTACATTTGCAGAAGCAGTAAGCGGTGCAGCAGAAGTTTATTTTCCATACTTGGGCGCTAATACCGACAACGGCACCTTTGACCACATCAGATTCAATGACGCTACTAATAGCTTTGAATTTGAAGACTTAGCTAACGGTGGCGACCAAGACTTCAACGATATTGTTATCAAGATTAACAGCATTACTTAATTGCAATTTTCACCATGTTTTATTCTTCTAATTAGTACGTGAAGAATAAGCTATTTCTCTAAATACTGGCAATTAATTACACCTAGTAACCGGGCGGTTGGCTAGGTGTTTTTTTGTATTATTTCTTAATTTTTTGGAGTACCTAATAAAAATTTATTTATTAGGAATATTTAAAAAATAAATTGTTCCACCGTTTTACAAAATTTCCGGACAAAACCTAGACGTGTGGCGGTAACAAGTTTTTTAAAAGATACACCTGGTAAATAATTACTTACCAGGTGTTGCTGTTTAAGTTTAATCTTTTCAGATTCAACATACACATTGTTGACTTAAACAAAGATATTCAAATCAATCTTGACGATTATAGGAGTTACGCACTGTACAAAACAGTCATCTTGTGTATTAACGTAAATACGTTGTTTCAAGCTTTTATATACCACTGTTACTTATTGGCGATCGCCAAAAGTATGATTAAAAAATCTGGCCATAAGCCTTGAAAACAATACCTGCTATTTTGATTTATCTGTCAATGCGTAAGTCCTAGATTAGACGGAGGATTTACACGCTAAACTCCATCTTAATTTCAATATCGTTGAAATCTTTATCGCCACCGTTAACTAAGTCTTCAAATTTGAACATACCATCCTCAAATTTGATGTGGTCGAAACTTCCATCGTCGGTGTTTGCTCCCATGTAAGAGAAGTAAACACCTTCTACACTATCAAGGTTGTTCTGAGCTTCACCTATAGTACCGTCAGCGATAATTAAAACACCAAGCATATCACCACCTGTCATTTCCAAGGTTCCCGTAGTTATTTGTTCGTCGGGAGTTGTTAATCCTTGACTTGGGTTAATAACGTTGTTCAATGCAGCTTGGATGTATTCACTTCCATCTGTAGGTGCTAATTCCCCAACTTTACCTTCATCCCCAACCTTATAGAAGTAAACGTTGTTGTCGTAATCAGCTTCTCGGTTGATTTCATAACTAGCTGTTACGGTTTGACCTGCATATGCTGTGAGGTCAATTAATTCTATGACGTTTCCATCTGCATCGGTATTGCTGGTGTCAATGAGAGTAGCGCTTAATGGGTCTACTTCTTGAGGATTAACTACAAACTGAGTGACTATTTGCGGTTCTCTGCTGGTAATTGCGTCAGGATTTGCAAGTAATTCCTCTTCGGAATAAGGTTCGATTCCGTAGGTGGTTACGGTTAATGCTTGAGTTTCTTGGTCAATATCGAATTCAGTCCAACCAAAGGTATGGGTAGATGTATAATCACCTTGTAACAATTCGGCATCAATTAAATTTTCTGCTTGAGCCAGGTTGTTATTTAAACCAACTGGGTCGTAACCTAAAGGTGTAGTTTGCTCTACAAGCAAATTCTTAATGAAATCGTCTTTGTCATTAAGTTCGCTATCTGTATCACCAGCAACGGGTAAAGTATCGTAAAATGCTTTTTGTTCTGGAGTAATTAAACCTGCGGCTGTGGCTAAATTGGCTACAGTCGGACCAAATAAACCATTGTCGAAAGCAACGGGACCCGTAACAATTTCAAAAGCATTTGTAGCAATTTGTTCGGTTCCGGGAGCGGTTTGGTAGGTGAGGTTATTAACGATAGTACCGTGGAAATCACCAGCCATGAAGACGACGTTATCTATGTCGTTGTCGTCGATAAATTTAAGAATTTCGGTTCTTTCAGCAGCATAACCCTCAAAACGGTCTTCAGCATTCAATAAACCGAAGTTTTGGATTGGTTCGGGAATGGTGATAAATTTCCAAGTGATACCTTTTTGCTCTGCATCAAGTAAGTCTGCTTTTAAGTCTTCTACTTGCTGTCTTCCTAAAAGAGTGCGACTTGGGTTATAAGCTTCTGTTAGGAATCTGGTAGCATCGCTGGGGTCGGTTAAATTGGCTGGATCAATTTGGTCATCCCGGAAGGAGCGACTATCGAGCATGATTACTGATGCATCGCTACCGTAGGTATTATAACGATATAGTTTTCGTTCTCCTGCGGTACGGGAATCTCCGGTTTCTCCGTAGAATTTATTTTGTATGGGATGATATTCTTGATAGGCTTGTAAAGCGTCTTCGTAAGCCTGAGTATCGTTAACAAATTCTACGTCATCGGTAAATATCGGTTCATCGGAAGAACCAATATCGGGAGCATCGGGTGAATCTCCTGGTGCTGCACCTCCAGCAAAGTTATCAACGATTTCGTGGTCGTCAATGGTTGCCAGAATCGAGGTGGAAGCGTAAAGTTCGGGAACGGTATTTAAATCAAAGCGAGTAGTTAGGACTTCTGCTTGTTTGGTACGGAAATCGGAGAGTGTACGAGCTTGAGTAACTCCGGGTAGGGCTGGAGTTTCCAAGTCAGCGTAAATGGTATCTCCTAATTTGACAAATAATTCTAAATCCTTCTCGTCAGCATTTTTTAGTGAAGGATAAGGAGGTGCTTGTTGCCAATCTCCTGTAGCACCAAAGCGGAAACCTTGATAATCACCAACTTCAGCAGAAGTTTGAAATTCACCGACTGCTGTATCTCCATTCGCATCAGTTACACGGTAGTAATATTCGGTTCCTGCTGTTAAACCTTCAATTTCAACTTTGACAGGGACGTTGGTATCGGTAACGTTTGCTTTTTCTGTTCCTGCAATTGTACTGAAGTTAGAGTCGGTAGAATATTCAAAGGTAACTTCGCCTTCGCTGGTACTACGCGCCCAAAGTACTGTAGAATTTTGTTTGGTATCGCCGCTTGCAATTCCGTTAATTAGGGATGAGTTCATTTCTATTAATTAGGGATGAATTTAAATCAAAAAGATTGCGTTTATTGAGATGCAGATTTTTTGCCTGATTGTATGTTGTGATGGGCAATTACATTGAAGCCTTCGGTTTCGCTTAACCAGCTAATAGTTAACAATATAAATTGAGCGCGACAATAAAATTACGGCTTAAAGATTCAGTTGTGTTTTATCGCCGAAGACTGCGTAATTAACCTATCTGATGACCCGAAGCGATTATACATTCCTTATCCTCGTAAGCCTAGCAAATTGATATACATTTAAATTAAAAATAACTTTTGAAATGAAATAGTTAAATTATTTCTGCCGGTGTTGTCACTTTATTTTATTAAAAATAGGCACGCAAAAACATTGTAATAGTAATACTATTACTAGCCAATTATTAAGCAATATTGTTTACTTTTTTTGAACTTATTTTAATTTATAAGTATCAATAGATTTAGGAATAATAGGAAGTGGAGGAGTTCTTTTAAATGAATTTTCTAACTCTTTTGCTGTTAAAGAATATACTAAGTTAACTGCAAGGGGTTTTTTGCTCATGTAATTTGCATAAGTAGCACTCAAATAAGGTTTATATTCGGGCATCTGGTTCAAATGTACCTGCATGAAGGCGAGGCTCAAAGCGCGAGTATATTTACTTCCTAAGTCTGTATTTGCTCCTTGCAAAGCGCTGTTATATAAAGCGGATTGATTGATTTGTGTTTGATTGGCAGAATCATGACCGCCAGGATTCATAGTTACCAAATATTTTTCAGCAGTTGTCAACCAGATGAAAGGATGAAGCTGCTCTTGCACCATTGGAGTGACAAAATCATGGCTTCCCTGTACCATCATCACCGGGATTTTTATTTGACGGAGACTTTCTAATCCTAAAACTGCACTTGAAACAGGATTTATTGCTATAGCTGCAACTATCCGAGAATCTTGCAAGTTTATGTTTTTGCTAGCTGCGGGTAATTCAAGAGCGCGACATTGCAATATTAAAGATAAATTCAAGGTTGGCTTTTCTCTAGCACAAGTTTTAGAAAGACGAGGATGATTAATTTTGCCCGAAGCCAGTGCTAGTGCAGTATAACCACCAAAAGAATGACCAATGATACCCACTCTTTCTAAATTCATCCGATTTGTAAGTCTTGGGTCTTGACGAGAGAGTCGTTCTAGTTCATCTAAAGTAAATGTAATATCTAGAGGGCGATTGATAAATGGAAATTGTTCGGTTTTACCATAATAAAAACCTTCTAGAAAGGCTTTGCTGATTGCTGCGTTACTGCCAATATGCTCTGGTACAACACTTACAAATCCGTGAGATGCTAAGTGTTTTGCAAGTACGTTAAAATAAGCTCTATTTAATGACAAACCATGAGAAAAAACCACTACTGGGGCAGGTTGAGAGCTAGATTGAGGTAAATAAATATCTACTGGAAACTCTCGTTTTCCTCCTCTTGGGTCGGTACGGCTAGAATCGGTAAGAATTAATTCTCGCTTCTGTACTTGGTAGCTGCCAAGTTGTTGGAGATTAGGACGTTGACTGAAGTCGATGGAACGTTCTACAGCAATCGCTCGTTCTGCTTCAATAGAGATTGCATTTAAAGCAGCATCGCGATAGTCAGTAAATAATGATATCTGTCGCGCTAAAGCAAGAGTTGCATCTACATCGATGCGAATACTTTTGGTTGGGAAATAGCGCATTATCGATAAAAGGGTCATATCTTCTGGAGCGTCAGCTGCTAATATCGCAGCCGCTCGAATCGCATACAAACCATTTTGTCCTGTTTCCGTCCGGATAAGTCTCCCCAAGCGTTTGAGAAATTCTTCTCCCATTGGAGTGTAGGTAACTTGAGAAACGCTAACTGCATTCATATCAATTGGTTGTTGCAGCAGCGAGCGAAATTGCTCCAAAGCTTCGGGATTAAGACGACGGGCTATAGGTCTAAAATCCTTAGCTATCTTACTTTCTTTGGCAAAGATTTCTAAAGATTTAACCGAGAGCGTGCGCTCAACCGGACCAATAGCAGCACGAATGGTTTCTGCTCCTTTGACACGGGCTGGTAATAAAGTTACTGAAAGATTTACTGAAAAAGCAAGCAGAAATGTTTGGAAAATCCAACTTGTTCGATTTGTTTTTTGCTCTGCATATCTAACCATTGTTCATGCTTAATTGATTGAGGACAAGTTGAAGCAGCAATCATCAGTTACTACGTCGCGAATTCTTCATGCAAGCAAAGTGAAAGCAGATGCTTTTTGTTATCTCCGACTTATGATGAGACTTAAAAGCGACCAATGTATTCTTTTTTATTAAGCCGACGCGGCTTTAGCTATCGGCAAGCCATTTCCGCGCTGCTTCAATTTGCGATAGCTCAAAAGCTTTGACCTGGGCAGGTAAGATATTATCTATCGCCTCTGAGAATGTTTGAATCCATTTAGTATCGGTAACAACCGCGACGCGGGCAATATCGTTGACGTGAGGCAGTCCAAATCGAATGTCTTGCCAAAGTGCCATTGGATCTATTCCCTCAAAGCTGCGAATTTCTTCAAGGATGCAAAGTTTTTCATGCTTCTTAAAGTCAGCTTTTAACTGAGCAATTATTTTGTCAAAATCTGCGGCAGTAATTTTCCCTTCTATAGTGATTTCGACAATATTATTATTGGGATTATTGCGGTATTTAATCTTTGAAGCTTGGTTAGGTTCGGGAGCATTTAATAACCACTCCCGTGCTTCCTGAATTTGGGATAGCTCAAAAGCTTTTATCTCGGCAGGGATGACAGCGCTTACCGCTTCAGCCATAGTCCGCATCCATTTGGCATCAGCCACAATCGCTGCATGGGTGACATCTTTTACATAAGGAATCATTTGAATATCTTTCCAAAGTGCCATCGGGTCGATTCCCTCAAAGCTGCGAACTTCTTCAAGAATTCTTAGTTTGCCATGCTTTTTGAAGTCAGATTTGGCTTGATTGAGAAGATGGTCAAAATCGGCTTCGGTTATTTTACCTTCAATGGTAATTTCTACAATATTATTGTTAGGATTGTTACGATATTCAAATTTAGAATCCTGGCTGGGTTCGGGAGCATTAGCTAGCCATTCCCGTGCTGCATCAATTTGAGATGGTTCAAAGGCTTTTACTTTAGCAGATAAAACATTATCTACAGCTTGACTCCAAGTTCGCATCCATGCTTGCTCAACGATGACAGCAACATGGGTAAAGTCATTGACATGGGCAAGTCCAAATCGAGCATCTTTCCAAAGTGTAATCGGATCTATTCCCTCAAAGCTACGTATTTCTTCGAGCATACGTAGTTTACCGTGCTTCTCAATATCGGCTTTCATCTGAGAAACAACTCGGTCAAAATCCGCTTCGGTGATTTTACCTTCTACAATTATTTCTACGATGTTATTGTCGGAATTATTTTTGTATTCAATCATTGGATTCCCTGGTTTATTTGTTGTGAATAAAAAACTTTGAAATTCTAAACAGTGATTCTCCTAAAGTGGCTTAACTTGATTACCCCAAGATAACTGGCAATGATTTATACATATGAAACCCCGGTCTTGCCTGTATCTCAAGCTCTGATGGGTCAACGGCTAAACGTAGATTGGGATTTCGTTTCAGCAGGTTAGTAATTGCAATTTTCGTCTCCATTCGCGCTAGTGGCGCTCCTAAGCAGTAATGGATTCCACTGCCAAAACCGAGGTGCTTGTTTGGGGAACGAGTAATATCAAACACCTCTGGATTTTCAAACGCGGCTGGGTCGTGATTGGCTGCACCTAAAAACGGGAAAACCGTTGCACCTTTGGGAATCGTGACACCATGTAGGGTGATATCTTCGGCTGCATAATTTGCTTCTGTAGATTGCACCGGACCGCTAAAACGAAGAATTTCTTCGATTGCTGGCTCAATTAGGTCTGGATTATTTCGCAATCGTGCTAGCTGTTCGGGATGTTGCAGCAGTGTAAGCACGCCGTTGGTAATTAGTTGTACAGTGGTTTCAAAACCAGCACCAATTAGCAGAAACACCATGCCAACGATTTCGTCCTCACTTAAGCTTTCTCCTTCTTCTTCTGCTTGAATTAGCCCAGTGAGCATATCTTCACCAGGATTATCTCTTTTGCGCTCTATTAATTTACGTAAAAACTTAGACAGGCGCGGCATATCCCAAAACATCGTGCGGACGATTCGCCAGCCTGAGAAACCATCTATTATTGTTTCGATGCCTTTGTAAAGTTCGGACATATCTTCGTCAGCAACGCCCACCATTTCCTGAATGACGGTGACGGGAATAGGAAGCGCGTAAGCTTCTTTGAGGTCTACGGTACCTTTAGCTTCGGCTTTGTCAAGTAGCTCGTTGGTTAATTGCTCAATTCGGGTGCTTATTTTGGAAAGTGACTTGCGCGTGAATGCCTGATGTACCAAACTACGTAGGCGCTTATGGTCGGGTTCATCCTCGTATATCATGTTTTGCGCCATTAGTTCAACAGACTTTGGCAAAGAAATGAATGAGGGAAGCGGTAAGGGGATAAATGACTTGCTACCACCCGTTATGGTAGTGCGATCGCGAATAAATCTTGAATCGTTCAACATCATCACGCAGTCCTCATAGCGCGAGAGGACATAGGAATCTGCAACGATGAATTTTCCATGAAACACAGGCGATTCTTCGCGCAGCCATTTGTAGTACTCGTACTTGTTTTGGGCAAACTCTTTGGAGTTTAAATCGGGAGGAATTTTTAGCTTGTTATTTGTTTGTGTAGTTATCATGATTTTCTTTCCTTAGTTAAACAAAGATAGAGGTAGAAACCGCTTAACCTAGCACGACGGGCAAACTTTTATAGCGATGCCACAGCGGCATATTTATCAATTCAAGCTCCGATGCATCTACCGCCAGACGTAAATTAGGATTGCGTTTTATCAAGTTATTAATTGCGATTCTAGTTTCCATCCGTGCCAATGGCGCACCCAAACAGGTATGAATACCGCTACCAAATCCGAGATGCTTGTTGGGACTGCGTGTAATGTCAAACATTTGTGGATTTTCAAACACATCCGGGTCGTGATTGGCTGCCCCTAGCAGGGGGAAAACCGCAGCCCCTTTAGGAATTTTCACGCCGTGTATCGTCACATCTTCGAGTGCATAGGCTGGTTTCGTACCTTGTACCGGACCTCTATAGCGCAATATTTCTTCGACTGCTGAATTAATTAACTCAGGCTCAGACCGCAAACGCGCCAACTGGTCGGGATGTTGCAAGAGTGTTAAAACGCTGTTGAGAATTAAATAAACGGTAGTTTCGTAGCCAGCAATTATCAGTAGAAAGACCATAGCTACCAACTCATCTTCACTCAATTTTTGTCCTTCCGTTTCCGCTTGAATCAGTGCAGTTAAAATGTCTTCTTGAGGATTAGAGCGTTTGCGATAGATAAGCTCGCGGACAAATTTGGACAAGCGCGGCATATCCCAAAAAAACGTGCGGAGCATAGTCAAGCCAGAAAAACCATCTGATAAAGCTTTCACACCGTTGTAAAATCGAGGCATATCTTCATCCGCTACACCTACCATTTCTTGAATAACTGTAACGGGAATGGGTAGCGCATAAGCTTGCTTGAGGTCAATCGTACCCTGTGATTCTGCCTTGTCAAGCAAATCGTTGGTTAATTGCTCAATTCGCCCTTCCATCTTTGCCAGCGAATGTCTAGTAAACGCCTGATGCACCAAATCGCGTAAGCGTCTGTGGTTGGGTTCATCTTCGTTAATCATGCTGTTTGCCATTAAAGACACCGATTTGGGCATGGGGAAGGGAAATCTGCCTCCACCCGTCGCCGTAGTGCGGTTGCGGACAAAGCGCGGATCTTTGAGAAATTTAACGCAGTCATCGTAGCGGGAAAGAAAATATGCATCCATTACGCTAACTCTACCCTTGCAGACGGGATATTTTTCACGCAGCAGCTTGTAGTATTCGTACTTATTAAAAGTAAATTCTTTTGAATTTATATTAAGGGGTTCTTTGATTTCGATTTTACTTTTTGTTGAGTATGTTGTTGGTTTCATTATTACTAGAATCTGGTTTAATTTATAAAGTTTTAGGTTGGAATAAACAGTGAGCAACAGAGAATAGAGAACAATTCACAAGTAATAAGTAGTAAGTAAGAAGTAAGAAGTAAGAAGTAGTACCTCTCCCTAAAAGGTAGAGGATTCAAATAATGATAAATTTGGTTTTTATTCGTCTTTAAAAGACGAGGCCTCATACCATATTTGCTCCTCACGCTCCGTGTGAACGGGCTAAAATTCATTACTTTTTACTTTTTACTTCTTACTTAAGCCCGAAGGGCTTTGGTAACGAAAAACGCAATAGTTTCTAGTGAAATTTTTGACAACCTAAAAATTTATAAGTATGGTGTTTTCTAATAAATCATTTAAGATTGCTATAGAAACTCAAGCTGCAATACTCCCTCTTTGCTGACTTCCACGGGATGTATCTAACTCGTCACCTTCTAAAACCAGTCCCAATTCTTTACGAATATCTTCAATTGGACGCGCCCAATTTTCCTCAAAGCGATATACCAGCAAACATTCAGCTTGCTTACCTAATATTTTTCCTCTGCGATTATTAGCAAATGTTTTCTTGATTTGAGTTGGTGCAATGATGCAAGAAATTAATAGAACTAGAGGATATATCAAATTCAGCATCTTGCTATAGTTTTGACCTACAGTGAAGGCAAATACACCTACTTCACCTGCATAACTAACGTCAAATCCTAGTAAGATATGAAATATGTCGTGGGTAACAATGTATCGTAGCGCAAAGGGATTTTTGTCAGCTTCTTTCTGCAAATCTTGGCTGATTTCTAACGGTTGAATCCCACATTCTTGCATATGCTGGGCATATTCATAACCTAAAGTACCTTCAGGTAACTGACTCAGTTGTTCGAGATTTATTGTAGGGTAATAGCCTATAAAATCTTGTAGTTTCGCTTCAACTTGAGAATTTAGACCTATTCCATACAACTCGGCTTCGACTAACCCAGCGTCTCCTGCATCACCTTTTGTAAAGTAATCTACATATGCTTTGATAACACGTTTGATAGTAGCCATTTTTCTTTCCTCTGGTGGTTTAGTAATCTAAATCGGACTTAAGCAGCCATAGTTCCTGAAGACTGACCTCCAACTTCGTCTAACCGCTCGTCTTCTAGAACCACCCCCAACTCGGAACGCATATCAGCAATTGGACGCGCCCAATTATCTTCAAATCGATATACCAGCAGACACTTAGCCTTTTTACCTAGTGCTTTTCCTTTACGAATATTGGCACGCATCTGCTCGGCTTGATTAAGAAAGATAAGCGGATACACAGATGTAACTAAAGGCTCGAATGCATTAATAATCTTGCTGTAGTTTTGAGCAATAGTGAATGCAAAAACGCCCATTTCACCCGCATAGCTAGTATCAAATCCTAAGAGTACGTGAAATATGTCGTGGATGACGGTATACCGCAACGCAAAAAGATGATTATCAGCTTCTTCCCGTAAATCCTGGCTAATTTCTAAAGGTTGAATCCCGCATTTTTTCATGTGCTGGGCATATTCGTAGCCTAAAGTACCTTCAGGTAATTGACTAAGTTGTTCGAGGTTGATTGTGGGGTAGTAACCGGCGAAATCTTGTAATTGAGCTAAAACTTGTGGATTTGCACCTAACCCTAAAACTTCAAACTTAAGAAAGGCAATGTCTCCTACTTCCCCTTTTATAAAGTAGTCTTTGAGTGCTTTGATGTAGCGTTTGATTTTAGCCATTATGGCAAAGCTCCTACGAATATTAGTAAGTGAGTTCGTTCGTTAATCAAGTCTTCAATTGAGCTTTAGAAGGTGCAGTAAAACTAATTATTTTATGGCGTAAAACTCTGCGACTAAAATCTACTTATCCTCAATGTGACTATACGGTCATATAGTTTGATTATAGATGATAACGATGTCGCTTTGGCTTATTATTTGTGACTTAAACATCAAAATTTACCTTTATCTAAAATTTGCCAAAAATCATTAATTAAGTTTTCTATTTACTGATGAATAAGCGTTTAAGCCTTCTATTCCACACAACGCCGGATTTCAATTTCGTGTCAAAATTATATTGTGACCATTAAGTCATGTGACTTTACAGTCATACTATATAATCAAAAAACCTAAGAAGTCAATCTATCTTAGGTATTGCTGAATGTGTAACTATTTACATAGCCTCGGCTTCACTTACTTCTGTCTTCGGAGTTAATAGCAAATACAAGCAAGGCACTACAATCAACGCAATCAAAGTAGCGGCAAGTAAACCGAAGATAATTGCATTACATAAGGGCATCCAAGTCGGGTCGCTCAAGGCTAAGGGAATCAAACCAATGATTGTAGTAATACTAGTTGTTAATACGGGTCGCAGACGGTCGGCGGCTCCTCTCGCAGCAGCTTGTCTGACTTTCATCCCTTCTTGCCGGTAGCCGTTCATGGTGTCAACCATCACAATGGCATCATTTACCACAATCCCCACTAAAGCGATAATGCCGATAAACACGGAGAAAGAAAAAGGAATCCCGACTAAGTAAAATCCGCCAAAAGTACCAATTAAAGCGAAGGGAATGGCGAGTAAGATAATAAACGGTTGTCGGAAGGAACCGAGTTGCAGTACCAGCACCGCAAATACTAAAAATACCGCAATACCAAGCGCTTGACCTGCGGAACCAAAAGTTTCTGCTTGGTCTGCTGTTTCACCACCAAAGCTGTAGCTGTAACCTGAAGGCCAGGACTTTTTCATTTCTTCCAATTTTGGCTCCAAATCTGCAAGAATCTCTCCTACAGTGCGGTTGTCATTCTTTGATAGCACCGTTGCGGTACGTCGGGCATTTCTACGGGCAATCGAAAGAGGTGCTTGTGCCTGCACGGGTTCAACAACAGCACTGGCCGAGATTAATTCTTCATTGGAATTATTGCTAAAAAAGCGTACTGCTAATAATTCATCCCTGCGGGTAGGGCCGCCAACTCGACCGTTACGAGAGGGCCAAGCCGTACTTAATCGGATTTCCAAGTCTTCTTGATTACCACCAATCGCAAAATCACCAACGTCAATCGCTCTGGTATAATATTGTGCTTGGGTGGTCAGTTGTTCTTCAGTTAAACCGTAGAAGCTCAATTCCTCGCGTTTGGGTATTAAACGTAAATCTGATTGCAAAGTTCCTAAACTATCCCGGACATCCGTAGCACCGCGAATTTGCTGTAACTCCCGCTGCACAGAGTTAGAAATTTCGCGCAATTGTGTTAAATCTGTACCAATAATTTCAATTTGAATCGGGTCGCCACTTTGTCCGGATTGTTGGGCATTTAACACCATTGTTGCCCCTGGATATCTACTGACTGCGGTTTTTAATTCTTGACGCAGTTCATCTAAGTATTCAAAGGAGATTAGTTCGCGTTCGTCTTCAGGAACCAAAACTCCGGAGAAACCAAGTAAATAACTGCCTTCATTTGGTTGTAGTTCGCCAGATGATACCAAGCTACTGCGCTGTCCGACGTATTTAATTACGCTTTCAATACCAGCTTTTTGACGTAAAATCTCTCCTAAATCGTCGGCTACTTCCTGGCTAACGTTAAGGGTTGTGGTGGGAGGCAATTCAACGTTAACGCTAAAGTTGCGCTGGTCGGATTGCGGGAAGAATTCAACGGGGATTTGAGTAAAAGCTAATAAAGCGCAGACGAATAAAGCAACGGTTCCTAAAACCCAAGCGCGAGCTGTGGCTTTATTTCTCACGGTATGATTGAGACTCCAGCGCACCCAACGTTCGGATGCTTTTTCACTGAGTTTATCGATACGAGATTTCTTTTCTCCACCTTTGACATTTGCTAATAAGTAACGAGATAGAGGAATGTCTATAAGAATGGCAATAATAAAACTCAATATCAAACAAATAATTGCTGCAATCGGCAATAATTCGATAAATTTACCCAAAGTACCGCTAATTGCCATCAACGGTGTCAAAGCTAATATAGTTGTTAACTGTCCGGAAAAAGCCGGTGGAGCATAAGTTTTCACCGTGTGGAGTGCCGCTTGCTCGAAGCTCATATGCTTGACAAAAATCGCTTCGTGCATTCCTTCCATCATCAAGATGAATACATCCACCAAAATCCCCAAAGCCAACACCATGCCAATTAGCACCATATTGTTAAGAGTTTGACCCATCAGCCACAAAACTGCTAATGCTCCTAAAAACGTCAGCGGAATCGAAAGTCCGGCAATCAAAGCCTCACGCCAAGAAAGAGCAATAAACAAGATGACAAATACCGCTAGCATTGCCTGCAAAGCATTTACGAACAAATTACCCAACTGTTCCCAAATAATTTCCGATTCATCAGAAATGACGCGGTATTCCATCCCATAGGGCCAAACATTCGGATTCTGCTTAATCTCATCTATCTTTTTACGGACTTTATCGATTACTTCAATCGAATCTTGTCCCGGCACTTTTTTGACGCTAATGCTGACAACTGGTTGATATTCTTGCTCCTTAACGCTGATAAAAGCGCGGGTGCTTTCTTGTTCGAGTTCCCGACTCACAGAAGCAACTTCATTTAAACGGACAACCCGTCCTTCGAGACGAGCGATTGGCAATTGCTGCAAGTCTTCAATTTTACGAAATCTACCGTAAAATCGTACTTGAGTTCCAATCACATCGCTTTCGATTTCGTTGAGGGGAACATCCCGGTTAGCGGCGCGGATTTGATTTGCAACGGTAGTCGGTGAAATCCCCAACGCAGCCAAACGAAAAGGATTCATTTGCACGCTGATTACTTCTTCCCTAGCACCAGCGACATTTACTTCACTGACTCCGGCAACTTCTTCCAAACGGTCTTCTATTTGCTGAGTAGCTTGAGAAATTACCGTTGCATCGATATTACCGTACAGTGCTAAGGTGAGAATTGGGGCATCAGTAACTGAAGCCTGCGTAACTGTAGGCTCATCTGCATCTCTGGGTAGTCGTGATTCTGCCTTAGAAACCGCTTCCCGTAACTCTTGAATTGCTTTGTCGCTATCAGCACTACTGGTAAATTCAACGCTAATTACCGAGAAACCCGTATAAGAAGCACTTTGAATCTGGCTGATATTTTCAACCGAGGTAATTTCTTTCTCGATTTCGTCAGTGATTTGCTGCTCAATAGTTTGCGGATCGGCACCACCCCAAGAAGTACTAATACTGCCAACCGCTATATCTATATCCGGTTGAGATTGCTTTGTCATTGAGAAATAGCCTAAAATTCCGCCGATGACGAGCAGCAAGCTTAAAAGAATAGCGAAAATCGTGTTTAAGAAAAAGAAGCGTTCAAAGAATGAGGCTTTAGTCGTTTCTTTTTGGTTTTCTGATGGTGATTCTAATTTACTCATTGGAATTTAGGGAGGAAGAGGGGGAAGAGGGGGTAGAGGGGGTAGAGGGGGTAGAGGGGGTAGAGGGGGTAGAGAGGGGAAAATAAATTATTCCTAACTCCTCACTGTTCACTGATTACCGTCACAGGTGCGCCGTCAACAAGGCGGTTTTGTCCTTGGGTAATAACGGATTCTCCGGCTTCGACTCCGCTAATTATTTGCTGTTGGGTAATGCCTCGAATTCCTAGCTCTACTTTTCGCTGTTTAACTACTCCTTCATCATTGACTACGAAAACATACGGGGCTTGGTCGCGGTAAACTACTGAATTGATGGGAACAACAACGGCGTTTGGTTCTTCTTCTACGGCAATCCATGTCAAAACTCTTTCGCCATGTCGGATATTTTTGGTGCTTGATGGATTCAATTGAATTCTGGCTTCAATTGCCCTTCCTCCGGGACTGATGGCGGGGTTGACTGAAAAGACTTCACCTTTAGCACGAGAGTTTGCAATGATGCTAACGTTCTCAGCATTTCCACTACCTGAATTTCTGATATTTGTTTCTGAAGCGATATATACTGTTTGGTCTGGTGCAACTTTCTCGCCGTTGGAGCCTGCTAAATCTACAGTTACTTCATACTGGCTGGGGTCAATAATTACCATCGGTATTCTTTCTAAAATTCCTTGGTAATCGCCGCCAATTTGAGAACTTACTGCTTGAGGGGAAAAATTATCTCCTTCAGTGTAGTTAAGATAGGCAACTATACCGTCAAAGGGAGCATAAATGCTGGCTCCTTCTAAAGCTACTTTTGCTTGAGTTAATCGTGCTTCGGCAGTTTTAATCGCACTTTGTGTGGCATCAAGTTGTTCTTGGGCGGCTCTAACTCCGGCTTGTGCTGATTCTACTTGCGATTCGGCTGTTTGTACTTGAGATTGGGCGGACTCTACCTGAGATTGGGCTGACTGTACTTGAGATTGGGCTGAGCGTACATCAGCTTCGGCATCTTGGAAGGCATTTTGTCTGGTGTCGAATTCTTGACGGGGAATGGCTCCTTGACTAACTAGCGAGCGATAGCGTTCGAGATTGGTAGCTGCTAGATTGCGAGCCGTTTGCGCTTTTTGGACTTGTGTTTTAACTTGCTCTACTTGCGAACGCGCTTGTGATACTCCCGAACGCGCTTGGGATACTTGCGAACGCGCTTGTGATACTTGCGAACGTGCTTGAGCAACATTTGCAGCGGATGCAGCCCTTTGCTTGTATGCTTCTGCTATTGCTGCTTCGGCTTGTCTGACATCTGCTATAAGTTTTCTGTCGTCAACCTTTGCAAGTAATTCTCCTTTTTTGACTCTATCTCCTTCTCGCAGTCTTCTACCGTTGCGACGAGCCAGAAAAGTTACGTCTCCTGCTACTTCAAAGCTTAGATGCTTGTATTTTGTTGCCGTAACTCTACCTTCACTCGAAACCCAGGCTTGAATTGGTTCTCGTCGCGCTTTTATTGTCCTTACTGAAAGCGGTGCAGTTTTAGTTACGGGGGTTTCTTCTGGAGCGCTTTCCCAAGGGCGAACTACTGCTACACCACCACCTAATACACCTAATAAAGCTACTACCCACCAATACTTTTTAAAAGTTGCTTTAATTTTATTCTCTTTTTTAACAGGTTCTTCTACATTCTCTTCATCTTTATATTCTTGAGGTTGTAACTCCTGCATTCTCTTTTGTGTTAAAGATTCATCGGAATGCACATTCTCTAAGTTGTCATCAAATGATGGTGAATAATTGCTCATTTTTTTTCTCTTTGTTGAGGATTTACGCAAATAATGCTGAGGAAATAGTATTTATTACTTTTTATTGGCTTTATTTTTGTTAGCTTGACTTTAAAGAAAAATATCTATTTTTTTTGATGTGTTTTCTCTAAGTAAATAGCTTTAATAAAGCTTAGATAAGTATTTAAGAAGGTTTTAGTTTTGATGTATGCATGATGCCGCCATTAATGAGTATTTACGTGAAGACAGAAAGCAACGCAACTACATAGTATAAGTATTTATTTAAGCTGAATTCTTAGACTAATATTTTAACCGCACCTAACGGGGTAGCATTATTAAAAACTAATGAAAATGATGTGATTTTATTGCACCTGTTTCTAATGTTCTGGCTTTATTAAGTAAGATAAATACAAGATGTTAGGATACAAAAATATTAAATAACAAGTAAAAAAAAGATGAAAGGGTTTCATTATTATTTTATTTTCATTGTTTCATATGTAATCTTTACCTTTTACATCTAACTTACTGCTCATTCCTGCTTCTAAAACTTTTATTAAATCATCAAAAACTTTATCAATTAACTGCATATCTGGATTCAACGCTTCTGCTGACGCTAACTTTTGGGGGTCAATATTCATTTGATCCAAAATAAAGTTTCCTAAATCATTACCCAACAAAGTGCTGACAACATAAGCAGCTAAATCTGGTGAAATATCAGCGTTGATATCTCCTCGATTGATACCTTGACTAACTAACTGTTTTATGTAATCTAGGGAAATTTCTTTAGTACGTTTGATTGCTTCATCACGAAACGGTAAATTGCCATATATGGCCCCGTTGATAATCCGGCTAATTTTGGGATGCGCTAAATCGAACTGAGCGCTTGCTCCAAGCAACCAACGTAAATAACGAAAAAAACCTTTTTGTGGCTCCGGTGGATCTGTACTGCGTAAAAAAGCAATCCTTTCCTGACTAGCTAATTCAACAAGATGCAAGTAAAGGTCTTTTTTATCCTGGAAGTATTGATAGAAACTACCTTTGGCAATCTTCGCTTCTGCCACAATCCGAGAAATCGAGGCATTAGTATAGTCATAAGTTGCAAATTCTGAAATTGCAATTTCAGTAAGCTTGTTTCTTTTCTTTTCTGGCAAGTTAAAGAAGGTTTGATTTGGCATAAGCTATACATTTGAAGCTTCTTTTATCTTTTATGACTTAGCAGTCATGTGACCTATTAGTCACTATACTGATAAATGTCTTATGATGTCAACTATTCTAAAGATAGAAAATATTTTATACAGTCAATCCTTCTTAGGATAGGTTGAGGCTTATTTGACTGTTGTAATAAATTCTTAAATATTGTTGAAAAAGTACTTATTGCAGATTGCAATGCTGCGGTAGTTGCGGTTTCAGTCGCCTTAATATTCTCGTCCCTTCGACATTAATAAGTTCTGACTTGCATGGCATCTCGTGATATCTCTCTACTTTTACCCAGTTATGGAGAAAAATAAATCTAAGTTACTTACGATAACGCCAGCAACTGGGAAAGCCCCCGGTGGCGAGAGCGGAGTGTCACCGCGGCTGCGACTACTTATGGTTTTTTTTATACGTATAATAGCCCGTACCCGATACCGCCAGGGGCTAGCGCAGCGGTTCCCAGTTGCGTCCCGACGCTCACAGTTCAATCTATCACCAACCCCTGAACGGTTACTATTTTTTGACTTTTGTAATATTTTTTATTTGTGATTAAAAGACGTTCAATATTATTTATTAAGGCATAAGTCCCCATATAAACCCAAAACAAACTTTAGCTGCACGGTGAGTTTTAAAAGTATAAGATGTTAAAAAACATTTATCCCTCAGTTAAACATTTTGATTGACACATATTTATACGACAAATATTCATTCTTACCAAAAGTTAATGTCTATTTTAAATTAAAATGTAGCAATCAAATAAAAGCTTTTACGAAAAAAAATACCCCTTTAAAGAGGCACTTTATTTACTCAAAATTACTGTTATTGTACGGTAATTGAACGAATCAAAACGCTCATTACTTCCCCTGGATTTGAAGTTGGCACTAATGGAGTCCAGTCACGTATATTTGCATAGCCGAGTTTTTGTAACACTTGAATAGTTCCCATTACTGCTTTACTTGAACCAATCAATGTATGCCTAATTTTCTCCGGTTCCTTTCCTTGAGAAATGATTGATTGAGGCTGAGGTTTAACATAATCTTGATTATTTGGGTTAGTAATAAAACTTTGAAACTTTGATTTCATTGTTTACTCCACCTTCTACAGATAGTTAATTTCACTATTTATTCCCCGTAAGGGGTTTTATTAGCTGCAAGTATTCAGTTTCAAGGCAATTATTTGTCCTGAAATATAGTCGAAACGAACCGTCCCCATATTGCTTTAATCCTTGTTCACAGAAATGAATCTCTTGTCTTTGAAGCCATTGAACAATGCTTTCGTAATTATCAGCCAAGAAAAGCGCAGGAAAGTAAATTCTTCCGGTTTTAACTCCTGTTTTTGAATGAGTGAGTATTTGAAATTGAGGTTCACTTAGAACTTCTGCCATTGCTATTACCTTGCGAAACTTTGTGCGATTTTGAAAGCAGCTTGTGATAGATAATTTGAGATGATTTATCACAAGCTTGCATTTAAATTAATTAGATAAAGACTGGGAATATTTCACGAAATTTGATATTTTCCACTTCAGCCCATGAACTATGTCAGCAATGTTTGGTTTGTTAGATTTACCATCACAGAGCATACAAGAAGAACATTTCACCCTATCATCTTCGGTATGACGACAAAGGATTTCGTTTTCACTCAAAGGAGCGTCGGGGGTTATAATTCGGAAAGTTCTCCAACCTTGACTTTGAGCCATACGAGCTTCCGACTCACTCTGTACAGAAGCCATCAAATACTTTTTCCAACGGGAGTCACATTCATTGCTATCCCATCGATGTGTGTAACCAGTATGCCCGCTTGATGCTCTTATTATCGGTTCCCAGACATCAAATGGTACTGCTGTAGGGTCGCCATAGGAGCCAATTCTGATAGGATATCGATATCTTTTGAGGATTTCAATTTCATTGTCGCTCAGTTTTGAATAATTACCTGCAAAGTATGTCCTATAAATGTTATTAACGGGAAGTAGATTGACGAAACAGACTCCTGCTTGACTCAATTTCAATGGACAGGCTCCGCAAACTCCTTTCTCTAATCCTTTCTTTGCAGCCTCTGTAGGGACATGATTTTGTTGGATTATCCATGATTGCAGAAGCATTCCGGTTTTACGATTTAATGTGTGATTGACGAATCCTGTTAATATCAGAACTATAGGTGAACCGTCAATCAAAGATGCCCCTTCCCAAACGATGTAACTATTTTTCAACATATTGATAGCGGAAAATGATTTTGATTTTTACGAAGCGAAAAATGGTTGAAGTGATGATGTATTTGAAATAATTTTCAACAGCAAAAAAGGGAATAAAATCTGCTTTATTCCCCTTTAATCTCGTTTATAATGCCAGTATTAATTCTCAGCTTTCATTTGAGGATTAACACTTGCATTTACACGAGCAGCATATTCTCTTCTGCGCTGCCAAGATAATTCGTTTAGAACTACCAAATCTTCTTTAGTTTTGCCAAATTTACGGTTAGCGAATTCAAGCAATTGTTCGAGAGAATAGCGTTTTTCTTCTACTTTTCCAAAATCACTTGCGAAACACTCTTTAAATACATCCCAACTGAAATCTTGAAAACTATTTTTGGCAAGAAGTCCACACAAAGAACGTATTGAATAGTAGACTTTTGAATAAAGTCTTTCTGAGTAATCACTAACTGAGTACTCGCCTAAAACAGAATCATCAATTGCTTGAAATTTGCGTGTGGAATATTTACGTTTAGCCATGAGGTAGGTTTCTCCTAATTACTTCATAGTCCTCTGAGCGTAAGCTCTTAGCCAATTACCACCAACAGGAATCGTGATAATCTGACATTAAATCCTTGATTTCACAGTTATGCTGATAATCGATTTCTAACTGTTGTAAATCTGTATCTGATACTAAATTTTTC